>JAICSD010000274.1 GCA_025937075.1 Vicinamibacteria bacterium
AGCAGTACATCCGTGAACGCATGCCGGAGTGGAAGACGGAGTACGAAGGCGTCGAGTCGATGACCCTTGCCGTCATGGGCTGCGTCGTCAACGGACCCGGCGAGTCGAAGGCCGCGAACATCGGGATCAGCCTACCGGGCACGGGCGAGGCGCCAAATTGCCCTGTGTTCATCGACGGCGAGCACTACACGACGCTTCGCGGTACGTACGACGAGCTGGCCGCGGCATTCCGGCAGCTCGTCGACGACTACGTCGCGCAGAAGTACGCGCGGCGGTAACTCGCAACGCCGCAAACTTCCAACGTCGATTCCCAATTTCCAATTCGTTTGGGAGTTGGGAGTTGGCGCATTGGGAGTCAGTCAATCCCGCTGACGATTTTTGCGCCGTCGCGGTATTGCTTCTTGCGCTGCTCCCCTTCTGCTTCGTCGAATTCCGGGATTCCGTTGGCGTCGGAGCCGCGGCCGTGGGCGCGATCCGATTGCTCTGTATAGTCCGGGTCGAGGCGATCGCCGACCTCGTCCGCGGTCGCGTCGGATTGCGCCTGCGCCCGATTGTCCTCGGGATTTCGCTGCACGGGATCGCCACCCGGGCCCGGTCGGCGCGTCAGATCAGCCATGGTGCCTCCTGCGGATAGTCGAGCAAGGCAGGTGCCAGATGGATCCGCGCAACTAAAGTTGCGCGCTACGAGCGTAAAGTTGCGCGACCCGCCTGATCCACACGAACAGCAACGCGACGCCGCACACCATCAAGCCCGCAGACAATCCCCACCAGAGCCCGACGACGCCGAACCCCGCAAAAAAGCAGAGCGCGTATCCAAGAGGAAGACCGAACAGCCAGTGGCCGGCGAGGTTCCAGAGCATCGGTGTCCGTGTGTCTGCCACGCCGCGCAGCACACCGGTCGTCACCCCCTGAAGACCATCGAAGAGCTGAAAGATCGCCGCGACGAAGAGGAGTGCTGCGCCGGTTGTGATGACGTCCGGGTCGCGCGTGAACGCGCCGATCAGCGGGACCGGAGCAACGAGGAACACGGTCGCAGCAACGGCCATGAATCCGACCGCGAGCGCAATCGCGGTCCAGCCGGCGCTCGACACGCCATGCGCATCGCCTCGGCCGACGGCGTGTCCCACGCGAACGGCAGCCGCCGATGCCAGCCCGAAGGGAACCATGAACGTGAACGCGGCCATGTTGAGCGCGATCTGATGCGCCGCGAGCGCGTCCGCCGATACGCGTCCCGCGAGCGCCGTCGCCGCGGCAAACACACCGACCTCGAGCACCGCCTGGCCGGCCGCCGGCAGTCCGAGCGCGAACAAGCGACGCTGGCGTGCGAAGTCCAACGATAGAGGCTGGAGGTTGGCTTGCCCGCCGTAGTCGGAGCCGCGAAGGCGGGAAGTTGGGAGTTGGAGGTTGGACGTTGGTGCGTGTCGCAGCACTTCCACGAACAGCAAACCAGCCATGAAGACGCGCGCGATGAGCGTTGCGTACGCGGATCCGCGGACGCCGAGTGCTGGCGAACCGAGATGGCCGTAGATCAGCAGCCAGTTCGCGATCGCGTTCACCACGTTCGCAAGGATCAGCGTGACCATGACGGGCCGTACGATCCCGATCGCCTGCAGGTACCGGCGGAACGCCACGTAGAGCAGCAGCGGAGGCAGGCCGAACGTCAGCACGACGAGGTAGGGCTGCGTCAGCCGCAGCACCGGATCCGGCAATCCCCACCACGGCAGCACGGCATTGACCGCGAGCAGCATGCCGACGACGGGTATGGTGATCACCGCGCAGAGCCAGACGCCCGCGATCAACCAGCGGTGGCATTCTTCGAGCCGCCCCGCCCCGAATGCCTGCGCCACGAGCGGATCGAGTCCGAGCAGCAGACCCATCGCAAAGATCGCGATCGCGAAGAACAGCATGGTCGCGAGGCCGACCGCGCCAATGGCGTCCGCGCCGAGGCGTCCCACCATCAGCGTGTCGACGATGCCCATGGTGACCCACCCGAGCTCCGCCATCACGACGGGCGCGGCGAGCCGGAGCATGGGGCCAAGCTCACGTCGAATCATCGGAACGCTATTCTATGGGTGTGCGACGTCTTGCCTCGATCGCGATCGTGCTCGCAACAGCCGCCGGTGCGGCGCAGCAGCCAGAGACGCTGTCGCTGCTCGGGAAACCGCTCTTTCCGCCGTCGATCGATTCGGACACGAGAACGCAGCTCGAGTCCGACCTGGCGACCGCGCGCGCCGCCTACAACACGAAGGCGGATGCCGATGCGGCACTTCGTGTCGGGCGGACCAGCGCAGCGCTCGGACGATTCGGCGACGCGATCGAAGTCTTCACGCGCGCGATCGAGGCGTACCCGAACGACGCACGGCTGTACGCCGAGCGCGGCAAGGACTTCATCACGCTGCGCAAGTTCGATCTGGCTGAACGAGACCTGTCGAAGGCAATGGAGCCCGTCGAAGGCAAGCCGGCCGCGAACGATCCAGATGTGCAGTACGATCTGGGCCTCGCGCAGTACCTGAGAGCGGATTTCGGTGCCGCGGCGAATGCATTCAGGAGCTGTCTGAAGACCGCAAAGAATCCCGAGACGATTACGGCGGCAGACTTCTGGCTCTACGTCTCGCTGCAGCGGCTGCACAAGGCAAACGAGGCGAATCAGATCGTCCAGCAGACGGCGGCGGCAGCGTCCGACTCGGCCGATCCCTACACCCGGCTGCTTCAGTTCTACAAAGGCGCGCTGGCGGAGAGCACGATCGAAGCGAAGGGCTCCGAGGGGGTGACGCTCGCCTACGGCGTCGCGGTTCGCGGCCTCTGGACGGGAGAGGTCAACGAGGCGAGAACGTCGTTCAAACGAATCGTGGAGAAGGACGAGAAGCTCTGGACTACGCCCGCCTATATCGCGGCGGAGGCGGAGCTGGCGCGCCTCTCGAAGGGAGAACGCAAGAAGCTGAAATTGAAATAGGCAGCCCTGAAAGGGCCGCCCCACGTGGGCTTTTCAGGCCCGCGAGCGGCTCACCGCCAGGGGACGAGCTTCTCGATCCACGTGATGCGCATGAGATCGTTGTAGATCACCGTCGCCATCAGCATCACGAGCAGCACGAAGCCCGCCAGCAGCATCTTTTCCTTGACCTTCATGCTGAAGTCGCGCCGCGCGAGCCCTTCGAGGCCGAGGATGAAGATGTGCCCTCCGTCGAGCACGGGGATGGGCATCAGATTCAGCAGCCCGAGGTTCAGGCTGATCATCGCCATCAGGCTGAACAACTGAATCCAGCCCGCCTGCGCGGCACTTCCCGAGAGATCCGCAATGGCCACCGGTCCCATCAACTGTTTGACGGACGTCTCGCGAGTGAAAAGTCCGCCGAGCGTCTGGACGATCAGCTTCGTCCACTCCCAGTTCTTCGCGACGCTCAGCTTGACGGCCTCCAGCGGACCCGGCTCGATCGTCTTGGTTTCGAAGATGCTCAACTGCGCGCCGATCATCACCGTGTCGCCGATCTTGCGCGGCGTGACGGTGACGCCGCGGGCCGCGTCGCCGCGGCGGATCTCGAGCTGAAGCGGCTGGTTCTCGTGCGCTTTGATGAGCGCGACGAGCCGATCCCGCGACACGTCCTGCTCCCCGCTCGCCGCGAGAACGATATCGCCCTTCTGAAGGCCGGATTCCGCTGCCGGCTTCCCCGCCTCGACCGCAAGGACTTCGGGATGGACGGCAGGCTGAATGCCGATGTCCCCCACCTCGAACTTGCCCTGTGCTTCCGGAACGACCGTCACGGTGCCGGCCTTGCCGTCGCGCGCGTAGCCGATCGCGACCTCACGTCGCGCCTTCGGCACGATCGCCATCGAGAACTGATCCCAGGTGTCGATCGGCCGGCCATCGATCGTCACGACGCGATCACCGATCCGCAGCCCCGCCTTTGCGGCAACCGAGTTGTCGCTGAAGCTCCCAATGACGACGGAACGCTGTTCGTAGGCAGGCACCTGCGCGCCCTGGTAGAGCACGAACGCCATCACCACGAACGCGAGGAGCAGGTTCATCACCGGCCCCATCACGAGCACCTGGAACCGCTGCCACTTCCCCTTCGACAGGAACTCGTCGTCCGCGCCGGTGCGCGCGTCTTCGGGGTTCTCGCCGGCCATCTTGACGTAGCCGCCGAGCGGAATGGCGCTGATGCAGTACTCGGTATCGCCTCGGCGGATCGTCAGCAGCTTGGGCCCGAATCCGAGCGAGAACGTGAGCACGCGCACGCCGATGCGCCGGGCCATCAGAAAGTGCCCGAGCTCGTGTACGAAGATGAGGACGCCCAGTACGAAGACGAAGGCGAGAATGCTGGTCATCACAGGGTTAGAAGTTCGATTGTACCCTAGCCGTCGCGCGCTCCGCGAAATCGCGGGCCCAGGCGTCGACCGCCCTGACCTCGGCAAGCGTGCGGATGTCGGGCTGGGGCTCGCGTTCGTAGGCTGTCATCGCGTCCGCAATCAGCGCAGCAATCCCCGTGAACGGCAAACGTCGATCCAGGAATGCGGCGACCGCAACCTCATTTGCGGCGTTCAGCACGATTGGCATCCCCTCGGGGCCATCCAGGGCTCTGAACGCCAGTGCAAGACAGGGAAATCGTGTGACATCCGGGAGCTCGAATTCGAGCCGGCCCGCCGCCGTCAGGTCCAGCGGGGGAAGCGGTCCGCTCCAGCGCTCGGGATAGGAGAACGCGTACTGGATGGGCAGCCGCATGTCGGTCACGCCAAGCTGCGCGATTACGGATCCGTCGATCATCTCGACCATCGAATGCACGATCGACTGCGGGTGAACGAGGACGTCGATTTGCCGCGCGGCGACGTCGAACAGCCAGCGCGCCTCGATCACCTCGAGCCCCTTGTTCATCAGCGTCGCGGAATCGATCGTGATCTTCGGCCCCATGCGCCACGTCGGGTGCTGAAGCGCGTCCGTCGCCGACACGCTGGTCAGCGCCGCTGCCGGCATCGTGCGGAACGGTCCGCCCGAAGCCGTCAGAATCAACCGTCGAATGTCGGAGGACGGCCGGCCGTGCACGCATTGGTGGATCGCGTTGTGTTCGCTGTCCACGGGCAGCACGGCAACGCGCTTCCTGTTCGCCGCGCCCATCACCACGGACCCGGCCATCACGAGGATTTCCTTGTTTGCCAGCGCGATGGTCTTCCCCGCCTCGATCGCGGCAAGCACCGCGTCGAGCGCCATCGTCCCGGATGACGCGAAGAGCACGACGTCGGCGTCGGGATGCGTCGCAACCGCAACGAGGCCTTCTGAGCCACACACGAGCTGCGGCAGCGCCGGGGGCGATGATGCGAGCGCCGCACGCACCCCGTCGCCTGCTTCTGCGGACGCCATCGCAACGAGGGACGGCTCGTGCCGGAGCACCTGCTGCGCGAGACGTTCCGTGTTGCTCCCCGCCGCGAGCGCTACGACGCGCAGCCGGTCCGGATGCGACTCGACGACGGCCAGCGCGCTCTGGCCGATCGAGCCGGTCGACCCGAGAATGGCGACGCCCTTCATTGGAGATAACGGACGAAGATGTAGTAGACCGGCGCGGCGAAAAGCCAGCTGTCGATTCGATCCAGCACGCCGCCATGGCCCGGGATCAGCCCGGAGGAATCCTTCACGCCCGCGCTGCGCTTCAGCAGCGACTCGAACAGATCGCCTGCGATCCCCAGCGCAACGATCGTGGCACCGAGAACGCCGAGCAGCAGCGCCGGCGCGCCAGGAAAGATCCAGCGGCCTCCCGCAATCGAGGCCGCGGTTCCGAAAACCACTCCTCCGATTGCGCCTTCGATCGTCTTCTTCGGACTGATTGCTGGTGCGAGGGGATGGCGCCCGAACGCGCGGCCGGTGTAATACTGCGCGGAATCGCTGATCACGATGACGCCCATCAGCAGAAAGAGCGTCTCACGGCCGCCGATGATCAGGATGGCCACGAGCGCGCCGAGCGGAAGGCCGATGTAGCCGACCGCCAGCAGCGCCGCCGCGCCGTCGAGGAGCACCGCCGGACCGGGCCGACGCGATGCCACGATGGTGGCGCCGATAGCGATGACGCTCGACAGCAGCACGATGTCGAGCGGGGCGGGTGTCGCGGCCGCGAGCCGTGACGTCTCGAGGATGCTGCTCGA
>JAICSD010000034.1 GCA_025937075.1 Vicinamibacteria bacterium
GGGTCACGCCGCGCTCCGCCAGCGGCGGACGCCCGCGGCGAACGCAACGCCCGCGGCGACGAACGGCACGATGCGCGTCATGTCGGAGAGGACGGCCTTGGTATACGCGCTCGAGTGCATGACGCGCCCCTGATTGACGCCGTGCGCGCGGCCGTCGCGCTGCGGGCGATCCAGACTCCCTTCGCGCGGCTGCGTGCGATCGTGGGCCTTCTGCGGCTCGAACATGGAGCGTTCCATGTAGAGATCCGTGAGCCGCGGCGCGAGACGCCCCATCAGCACGTGGCTCTTGCCGGAGCCCCCAACCTGGATGTCGCGCACCGGCTTCTCCGCGCAGCGCAAGATCACATCCGCGACGACTTCGGGCGCGTAGATCGGCGGCGGCAGCGCCGGCACGCCATCCTCGAGGTAGTTGCGCGCGTGTTCGGTGAACGGCGTGTTCGTCGCCGACGGCTTCACGAGCGTGACGGAGATCGGCACGGTGTCATGCTCCAGCTCCATCCGAAGCGCGTCGGTATAGCCGGCGACCGCGTGCTTGGACGCCGAGTAGATCCCCTGCAGCGGGATTGCGCGGTCGGAGACCTCGCTCCCGATGTTGATGATTGCGCCGCCGCGGTGCTTGAGGAACCGGACGGCCGTCCGGCAGCCATTCACCACGCCCCAGAAGTTCACGTCGAAGAGTCGACGCTTGTCGGCAATCGGGACGTCGACCAGCTTGCCGTAAATCGAGAGGCCCGCGTTGTTGACCCACGTGTCGAGGGCGCCGAACGTACGCAGCGCAGCCTCGCCCAGCCGGTCCATATCCTGCTCTTTCGCCACGTCGGCGGCGACGGCAATCGCGCGTCCGCCGTTCGCATTGATCTCTTCGGTCACCGCATGCAGGTCTTCTTCGTTGCGCGCGCTGAGCACCACGCGCGCGCCCTGCCGTGCCGCAAGGCGCGCGGTCGCGAGCCCGATGCCGCTCGACGCGCCGGTAATCACGATCACCTGGTCTTTCACGCGCTTGAGCTTCGGGCCGCTCGTCCTTCGGGCCATGGGATCTCCTTTCACGATTGGTAGCTTCCTGCTTCCAGAAGCAACCCACGCGCCGCCCGACCTGAAGCGCCGCGGCCGAGCCCATCCGGGCCGATGTAAAATCGCCGTTCTCCACCCAATCCGCGCCTCGTGCGCAATCGGAGCTCCGCGTATGACAGCAGTTTCGCGTGTCCTCGTCCTTCTCTCCCTGTTGCTCAGCGTGCCCGTCGCCGCACAGGACGCCGACAAGGCGCAGGCCGACAAGCCGCGCAGCGACAAGAGCGACACGCTTCCATCGATTGCAGAGAAGACGAAGGGCCTGCAGAAGATCGACGGCTACATCCCGCTCTACTGGCAAGGGTCGACGGGCAAGCTGTTCATGGAGATCGCGCGCTTCAATCAGGAGCTGCTGTATCAGGTATCGCTACCGGCTGGCCTCGGCTCGAACCCGGTCGGCCTGGATCGCGGCCAGCTTGGCGATTCGAGCATCGTGGCATTCGAGCGCATCGGGACGAAGATCCTGATGATGCAGCCGAACTACCACTACCGCGCGATCACCAGCAACGACGCCGAGCGCCGCGCGGTGGAGGATTCCTTCGCGCGATCGGTGCTCTGGGGATTCAAGGTCGACGCCGAAGAAGGGAGTCGCGCGCTCGTGGATGCCACCGCGTTCTTCATGCGCGACGCGCACGGCGTCGTCGATCGGCTGCGCGAGGCGAAGCAGGGACGCTACAAGCTCGATGACAGCCGCAGCGCCGTGTACCTCGCGCGCACGAAGGCGTTTCCAAAGAATACGGAGGTGGAGGCAATCCTGACGTTCACGACCGACGAGGATCCGGGCCGCTACATCCGCCAGACGACCCCGACACCTACCGCGATTACGCTTCGGGAACACCACTCGTTCGTCGAACTGCCGGATGCCAACTACAAGCCGCGCCGCCTGGATCCGCGGGCGCCGTCATTCGGGATCGAGTTCTACGACTACGCGTCGCCCATCAACCAGCCGATCGAAAAGCGCTGGATCGAGCGCCACCGCCTCGAGAAGAAGGACCCCTCGGCGGCGATATCGGAGGCCGTGAAACCCATCATCTATTACGTCGACAACGGTGCGCCCGAGCCCATCCGCACGGCGCTCATCGAGGGGGCGTCCTGGTGGAACCAGGCGTTCGAAGCCGCGGGCTTCCGGAATGCGTTCCAGGTGAAGGTGCTGCCTCTCGACGCGGACCCGATGGACGTCCGCTACAACATGATCAACTGGGTCCACCGGTCGACGCGCGGCTGGTCGTACGGCGGCAGCATCGCGGACCCGCGCACGGGCGAGATCATCAAGGGCAACGTGACGCTCGGGTCGCTGCGCGTCCGTCAGGACTTCACGATTGGAGCGGGCCTGATCCCGCAGTATGCCGAGGGTGACGACCCGCGCGCCTGTCTGGCGGATATGTCGCCCGATCCGGCATATCTCGCGGCGCTCGATCCGTCGGTGGACGCGACCGCGATGTCGCTGGCGCGCATCCGTCAGCTTGCCGCGCACGAAACGGGGCACACGCTCGGCTTCGCGCACAACTTTGCCGGGAGCACCTACGGCCGCGCGTCGGTCATGGATTATCCGGCTCCGTGGGTCGACATCAAGGACGGCAAGCTCGATCTTTCGAACGCATACGCCACCGGCATTGGCGAGTTCGACACGTTCGCCGTGCGATACGCGTATTCACAGTTCCCGGCCGATACCGACGAGCCATCCGCGCTCGAACACGTTCTCGAAGACGCCGTCGGCAGAGGCATGCTCTACATCACCGATTCGGACGCGCGTCCACTCAGCGCCGCCCACCCGCTCGCCAGCTTGTGGGACAGCGGCAGCGATCCCGTCGCGACGTTGAGGCACGAGATGGACGTCCGACGCATCGGCCTGGCGCAGTTCGGCCTGACGGTCATCCCGGTGGGCACGCCGCTGTCGGACCTCGAGCTGAAACTCCTGCCGCTGTACCTGCACCATCGCTATCAAACCGTTGCTGCCGCGAAATCGGTCGGCGGCGTGAACTTCACGTATACCGTCCGCACGCCCGGCGGGCCGAATCCGGGCACGGTTGCGGAGATCGTACCGGCCGCACAGCAGCGCGCCGCGCTGACGGCGATTCTCGACACCATTTCCGTCGACGCGCTGCGGATCCCGGAGCGCATCCTCAATCTCATTCCGCCGACGGCGTTTGGATACGCCGGTGGAACCGCGGAGCCGTTCGAGCGGCGGACCGATCCGACGTTCGACGCCATCAGCGCGGCGACGATTGCGGCGGACATTTCGATTTCGGCACTCCTCAACCCGCAGCGGGCCGCGCGCCTCGAAGATCAGGCGGCGCGCAACCCTCGAAACCCGGGCTTCGACAATGTCGTGAGCGGCCTCGTTGCAAAGACGTGGAAGACGCCCGAACCGGCAGACTCGTACGGCGCGGCGATTCAACGAGCCGTGGAGACGCTGCTCGTGACGCGTCTGATGGACCTCGCCTCCAATGCCGATGCGGCTGCGCAGGTGCGAGCGCACGCCACACAGGGGCTTCGCGAGATTGCGGCTCTCACGCGCGCGGCCGCGTCGAGCCGCAGCGCGCATCTGGCCGCCACGCGCGACGACATCGATCGCTTCCTGAAGCGTCCAGCCGAGCCGTTCAAGAAGACCGAGCCGCTCGCGACACCGTCGGGGGAACCGATCGGTTCGAAAGGCAGCCGTTAGCCATGGCGACCCCGGGCGTGACCCTCGTGTCGATCGACGAGATCCGTGGCGCCCGCGAACGGATTCGGCCCGTTGCCCAGCTCACGCCGATGATCGACGTCAGCGCGGAAGCGGGACATCCGCTGCGGCTCAAGTGCGAGAGCCTGCAGCCGGGCGGCGCGTTCAAGATTCGCGGCGCGTACAACATGATCGCGCAGCTCACGGACGATCAGCGCCGGCGCGGCGTCATCACGTACTCTTCCGGAAATCACGGGCAGGCCGTAGCCATTGCCGCGCGCGCGCTGCACGCCCCGGCGGTCGTCGTGATGCCGACGACCGCGCCCGCGATCAAGGTGGACGGCACGCGCAAGCACGGGGCGGAAGTCCTGTTCGCCGGCACGACGACGTTGCATCGTTTCGAACGCGCGACGGAGGTCGCGGCGTCACGCGGCTTGACGATGGTCCCACCGTTCGATCATGAGTGGATCATCGCCGGCCAGGGGACGGTCGGGCTGGAGATCCTGGAGCAGGCGCCCGACGTGCGAACGGTGATCGTACCGATAGGCGGGGGCGGGCTCGTCTCAGGCGTCGCTGCCGCAATCAAACAGACGTCTTCCGGCGTCGCGGTGATCGGCGTCGAGCCTGCGGGTGCGGCGTCGATGAAGGCGTCGGTCGATGCGGGCGAGCCCGTCACGCTGGCGCGGACGCACAGCATCGCGGACGGCCTCATGGCCGTCCGGCCAGGCGATCTGAATTTCAAACACGTGCAGTCATTCGTCGACGACATCGTCACGGTAGAGGACGACGAGATCGCGCGCGCCGTGTCCTGGCTGTTCCATCGAGCGCGCATCGTTGCGGAGCCGAGCGGCGCCGCGGCGGTCGCGGCCGCGTTGTCCATCGCGCGATTCACGCCGCCGGCCGTCGCGGTGATCAGCGGCGGCAATGTCGGCCCCGCGGACCTGGCGAAGTACACGTCTCTCTGAAATCATCATGCGCATCGACGTCTTTGCAATGGAGCGGATGCAGTCGACGTGGGAGAACATCGTCGACTACGACATGAGCGAGAGCGGCGTGCGGCCGCTCACGTTACGCGAACTGACGGAGCTCGGCGTCGATCTCGAGGCGTTCCTCGACGAGCCCCTCGGTTACAGCCAGTCGAACGGCACAATCGAGCTGCGCGAGCGGATTGCCGGCCTGTATCCGGGCGCCACGCGCGAGCACATCGAGGTGACGAACGGCACGTCGGAAGCAAACTATTTGATCGCGCTCACCGAGATCACGGCTGGCGACGTCGTCGCCATGCAGGTGCCGAACTACATGCAGATGTGGGGACTGGCGCGCAGCCTCGGGGCTGAGGTGAGGACGTTCCGGCTGCGTACCGAGTCGGCGTGGGAGCCGGACTGGGACGAGTTCGAGCGCGCGGTGACGCCACAGACGAAGCTGCTCTACCTGTCGAACCCGAACAATCCCACCGGGTCCGTGCTGTCGCGAGAGGCGATGCAGCGAATCGTCGAGCGGTGCGATCGCGCCGGCACATGGCTGCTGGCCGACGAGGTGTATCTCGGCGCCGAGCTCGAGCCGCCGCGCACGCCGTCGTTCTGGGGCATGAGCGATCGCGTCATCGTCACGAGCGGGCTGTCAAAGGCGTACGGGATCCCCGGTGTGAGAATCGGGTGGCTCGTCGGACCGCCTCGCCTGGCGGCCGACTGCTGGAGCCAGCACGACTACATCACGATCTGTCCGACGAAGCTGTCGGATCGCGTCGCGCGCGTGGCGGTCGAACCGCGCGTGCGCGAACACTGCTACGCGCGAACGAGCGACATCCTGCGCGAGAACCTGGCCATCGCCGACGCGTGGGTCAACGGCTTCGCCGGCCGGCTGTCGTGGACGCCGCCGCGCGCAGGCGCGATCGGGCTCGTGAAGTATTCGGCCGATACGCCGAGCGCAGCAATCGCCGAGCGGGTGCGCGTCAATCAGAGCACGCTCATCGTGCCCGGCACCTACGTCGGGATCGAAGGGCACCTGCGGATCTGGCTCGGGGCGCGCCAGGACTTCCTTCGTGAGGGATTGCGCAGAATCGGGGTTGAACTGACCGCGCTGTTCGATTGACTGTTAACCTTCGTCCGGGCGCTCCGTATTAGAGAGCAGAGGAGAGCCCACACGTGATGCCCCGACCCGTTACGACGATTGCCGCGGCCGTGGCCGCGCTTTTTCTCGCCGCAGGGCCTGCGGCTGCGCAGGTGAAACCTCAGTCGCGCGAGGCGGTCACGGCCCCCGCAAGCCCGGCTGGCCCTGCGCCGACCCAGGCAGCCGACGATACGCGCGAACAGCTCGAGCGCGTGCTGGAGCAATATCCGCCGTCGCTCCCGCGCGTCCTGAGGCTCGACCCGACGCTGCTGACGGACTCGGCGTATCTGCAGCCGTACCCGGCGCTCGCGGCGTTCCTGGCGCAGCACCCCGAGATCGCGCACAACCCGTCGTTCTTCTTCAGCCGCTATCAGAACGACAACTTCTATCGGTCGGATCCGCAGCAGCGCGCGGCGGAGTTGTGGCGCAGCACGATCGAGGGATTCACGATCACCGCCGTCATGGTGGCCGTGGCCGGCGCACTCGCGTGGTTGATCAAGACGCTGATCGATCACCGCCGGTGGACGAGACTGTCCAGAGTGCAGACCGAGGTGCACAACAAGCTGCTCGACCGCTTCACGTCGAACGAAGATCTGCTGGCCTACATCCAGACGCCCGCGGGGCGGCGGTTCCTCGAATCGGCTCCGATCCCGACGGAGAGCCCACGGGCGATTGGGGCCCCACTCGGCCGGATCCTCTGGTCCATCCAGGCTGGCGCGGTGCTCACGATCGCCGGGCTCGGGCTCCAGGTCGTCAGTGCGCGTTCGATCGACGAGGTCGCCCAGCCGCTCTCCGCCGTCGGCATCGTCGTGCTGGCAATCGGCCTCGGCTTCGGCCTCTCGGCGCTCCTCGCTTACGTGCTGTCGCGACGGCTGGGGCTCGTCGGACCGTCGACCGAGACCGCACCCGAAACCCGTGGCTGAGATGACGCTCACAGACGTCCAGCGCTTTCAGGCGGAAGCCGGGACTGCCGACGTGCCGCTCGCGATGGACGAAGATGCGTTTCGCGCGTTCTACGACCGAACGGCGGCGCCGCTGCTTGCCTACCTGTGCCGTCTCAGCGGCGATCGGCAGCTCGCGGACGATCTGCTGCAGGAGTCGTACTACCGCCTGCTCAAGGCGCGCGAGGCGTTCGAGAGCGAAGCGCATCGGCGGCATTATCTGTACCGGATTGCCACGAACCTCGTTCGCGATTCGCGGCGCGGATTCCAGCGGAGCCTTCGGGCTGCGGTGCCGGTGACGGACATCGCCGGCGCGGTGGAAGACCGCGAAGGCCATGCTGACGTGCGCCGCGCCATGGCGAGGTTGAAGCCGCGCGAGCGTGCGCTGCTGTGGCTCGCGTACGCGCAGGGTGCGTCGCATGGTGAGATCGCCGCGGTGCTGGGACTGAAAACCGGCAGCGTGAAGCTGCTGCTGTTCCGCGCGCGGCGGAAAATGGCCGGACTGCTCCGCGCCCGGCGCGAAGAACCGGAGGGTCGCTCGTGATCACGTGCCCGCGCGAAAGCGAATTGTGGGAAGCCCTCGCGGCCGGCCGCTGGCCTGAGACGGCCTCGACTGACCTTCGAGTACACGTCGGCGCGTGCGCCGTGTGCCGGGAATTCGCGGACGTTGCCACGGCCCTTCAGGCCGCCGCCGCCGAATCGCGCCTGGCTGCCGCACCGCCATCCTCGGCAATCGTGTGGTGGCGCGCGCAGATGCGCGCGCGCCGGGAAGCCGCACGCGCCGCCGATCGGCCGATCACGATCGCACAGGCGCTCGCGATCTCGGCCGGGTTGGGCATCACGCTCGCGCTGCTGTCCGTCGTCGTACCGTGGCTGCGGCCGTTCGTTGCCGGTGCCGTGCGATCTGCTCAGGGGTTCATCGCAGTGCCGGGGCTCAGCCTCACGCAGCAGTGGGGCCCGATACTCGCGGGCGCGCTGTTGATGACGCTGATCCTCGCACCGGTGGCCGTGTATCTCGTCTTCGAGAAGACGGATTAGTGCGGCACGTCTGACGACGTGCCCTGCATCGCTTCACTTCGCCTGGATCAAGGACCGGGCAATCACCTGTCCTGGGCGCGCGCTGCCCTGTACTCCAGCGTCCACCACCGGGACGCCATTGACGATCACGTATGGAATGCCTGCCGGGTACGCGTGCGGCTTGTCGAACGTCGCTGTGTCATCGACGTGCTGCGCGTCGATGAGGACGAGATCGGCGGCGTAGCCGACCTTGATCGACCCCCGTCCCGCCAGCCGGTAGTGGTCTGCCGGAAGCGACGTCATCTTGCGAATCGCGGCTTCGAACGTGAGCACGTGGCGGCGGCGGACGTATTCGGCCAGCACGCGCGCGGTGTTGCCGTAGCCGCGGGGGTGCGGCAGCCCGTCGTTCGGCACGATCACGCCACTGTCCGATGCCACGGCGACCTCCGGATGGCGCATGATTCGATCGACGTCCTCGTCGCTCATCAGGTGATAGACCATCGACGCGCCGCCGGCGAGCATCATCTCGCGCGCCGCCTCGAACTGCGCGTCTGCACTGTCGTCGCCCTTCAGGCGCGCAGCCACCTCCTTCATCGACAACCCTGTGAGCGCGCGATCAGGAGCGTAGAGCGCAACGACCGCAAATGACAGATCGGGGAGCCCGCGATCGCCGAGCAGCGCGGCCATCTCGTTCTTGATGCGCCGCCATGTCTCCGGGTTCGTCAACCGTTCGCGGACGCGATCCTGCCCGCCTTCGAGCACCCAGTCGGGAAAGCGGATGCTCAGCGAAGAGCTGGCGGCCGTATAAGCATACTGGTCCGCCTCCACGTCGACGCCACGCGCCCGCGCCGCGTCAATCATCGCGAGCGCCTTCACGCTCAGACCCCAGCGGCGCGGGCTGTCCACCTTCAAGTGTGAGATCTCGACTCGCGCGCCGGTCACGTCGCCGACGCGAATCGTGTCAGCGATCGAGTCTTCGAGCGCAGTGCCCTCGTTGCGCATGTGCGACGCATAGATGCCACCCGCATTCGCAGCAACCCGCGTCAGCTCGATGATCTCCGGATCGTGCGCGTACACGCCCGGCACGTATTGCAGACCCGTGGAAAACCCGAGCGCGCCGTCGGCCATCGCCTTCCAGACGAATGATTTCATCCGGGCGATCTCGGCAGGCTTCGGCAGCCGGTTCTCGGTTCCGAGCACGGCGAAACGGACGGTGTTGTGGCCGATGAGCGTGGCGTAGTTGACGGCTGGCGCCGCGTCCTTGATCCGGGCGAGCGCGTCCGCCACATCGAGCGCTGACGTCCCGCAGTTGCCCGCGATGACCGTGGTGACGCCCATACGGACGAAGTTCTCGGCGGCGGGGTGCGAAGCGATGTCGTCGGCGTGCGTATGGACGTCGACGAACCCGGGAGCGACAACGAGGCCCGCGGCGTCGATCACCCGCGCCGCCTGCGACCGCGGGAGCGCGCCAATCGCCGCGATGCGCCCCTCGCGCACGGCAACGTCGCCGTGCCGGCCCGCGCGGCCCGAGCCGTCCACGATGGTGCCGCCGGCGACGATCAGGTCGTAGCGCGCGGGCGGGCCCGGCAGCAGCG
This sequence comes from Vicinamibacteria bacterium, assembly GCA_025937075.1. Next base: position 9,393 of record JAICSD010000034.1, read on the forward strand.
CCGCACCGACGACCAGGACGAGCATTCGGAGCGCGGCCATTCAAGTAATGCAGGGCGGATCTTCGGATGCGCCGTCGTGTCAGAACAACGCTACACGGTCCCGGGGTCAATTCTCACCGTCTCACGCGCGGGAGCCGTCACCAGGCTGACCGCGATGCCGACGATGACGACAACGGCAACGCCGATGGGATTGTGCCAGAGATAGGAAATGCCACGCGTGCGTGGATGGAACGCGAAGACGAGAACGCTCAGCAGTCCCGCGAGCAGCCCCACGAACGCGCCGGTTCCCGTGGCTCTCTTGAATCCCAGCGCCAGGACGAAAACGCCCAGCAGCGATCCGTAAAAGATCGAGCCGAACCGGTTGACGACCTCGATGAGCGATCCGAGCTGCACGGCGAAGTGCGCCACCACGCAGGCGAAGATGCCCCAGAATGCCGTCGCGGCCCTGGAAACGAGGAGGTAATGCGCGTCGGACTCCGCAGGCCTGATCAAGCGCCGATAGATGTCCATGACGGTCGCCGTTGCCGTCGCGCTCAGCTCGCCCGCCGTCGCCGACATGGCGGCGGCGAAGATCGCGGCGATGATCAGTCCGACGAGCCCTGGCGGCATACGGGTCGTCACGAACGTCGGAAAGACGTAGTTCACGTCGGGCCGAGGCGTGTCCCCCGTGCGCTCGGTGTAGCCGGGCGCGTTGGTCACGTCGCCCACGAGCGCAGCCGCGCGTCCGCGAATGTCCCGGAGCGACGCCGTTGCCGAACGGAACCGGTCGCGTGCGCTCGCCCGCTCCGTTTCGCTTGCGGCGGCCAGCTGCAGCGCGGCACTCCGGCGCTCTTCGAACGCGCGATCGAACTGCCCCTGCAACCGCTGGTACTCGCCGGCGCGCGCGCTCTGCGCGATCTGCGGCGTGCTCTGGGCGTTGAACAGCATCGGCGGCTGGTGGAACACGTAGTACAGGAACATGAAGACGCCGACGAGCAGCACGAGCACCTGCAGCGGAACCTTCACGAACGCGCTCATCAGCAGAGAGTGTCGCGCCTGCTTCAGCGATTTCGCTGTCAGGTACCGTTGGACCTGGCTTTGATCGCAGCCGAAATACGACAGGTGCAGGAAAAATCCGCCGATCAGCCCGGACCAGAACGTGTAGGTCTGCCGCGGATCGAAATGGAAATCGATCGTGTTCACGCGCCCTGCCGCGCCGGCGATGTGCAGCGCCTTGCCGACTCCCACCTCGGCGGGCAGACCCATGACGAGCGCGATCACCGCGCACACGAGGCCGCCCACGACGATCCCCATCTGCTTGACGTCGGTCCACGTCACCGCCTGCACGCCGCCGAACATCGTGTAGAGGATTGTCGGTCCCCCGATCGCCAGGATCGTCAGCGTGAGATTCCAGTGAAAGATGATCGACAGGATGAGGGCAGGAGCAGAGATGATCGCGCCCGTCGACATGCTGCGGCCGCACAGAAACAGCAGGCTCGCGAGCGTCCGCGTCTTCGTGTCGAAGCGCCGCTCCAGGTATTCGTAGGCCGTGTAGACGCCCGAGCGATAGAAGAACGGCACGAGCGTCATCGACAGGACCACCATCGCGATCGGCAGCCCGAAATAGAACTGGATGAAGCGCATGCCGTCGGCGTACGCCTGCCCCGTCGTCCCCACCAAGGTGATGGCGCTCAACTGCGTCGCCATGACGGAGAGACCCACCGCCCACCAGGGAAGGCTGCGGTTGGCCAGAAAGTACCCTTCGACCTGATTGGCGGCCTTCGTGCGGCGCAGGCCGTCGATCACGATCCAGACGAGGTACGCCGCGACGACGGCCCAGTCGAGAAGACGCATGGAACGCGGAGGCCGTCAGGTGGAAAAGATGCGGCCGAACAGCCAGAGCGCCGCAATCACGGCAGCGTGACAGACGATGACGAGCGTGTAGACGCGCGACATCGGGTCGAGGTCCTCTGCGCGGGTAGACACCACGCGAGTATACCGAGCTTTGGAACCTGGGAACGCAGAAGACGATCAGGCGATTGGCGAGCCGAGCCCGTTATCCACGCGGTAGGCCGGCCCGCGCGGCCGCGCGAGGCGCGCGGATGCGACGACGAATTCCACGTGCGAATCGACGTCGCCCGCGTCGAGGTCGACAACATTCGGGTGCTTGAGCACGGTTTCGCCATCGCGCACGTCGACGTCGAGTCGATACTGGCCGGCAGGGAGATCGATCCTGAAGGCGCCCGTGGACGTCGTCTGGACGGACCGCCGCTCGCCGGTTTTCACGTCGACGATGGAGACCGTCCGTCCCGAGACCGGCGAACCGCCCTCGGCGCCGCGAACGATTCCGTTGATGCTCGCGTGCGGCGACCCCGCCGCTGATCCGGCGATCGCCCCTGCGCTGCGCTGACAGCCCGTAGCGAAAACAATGGCAGCCACTCCGGCCAGCAGCCAGAAGGTGGTCAGCCATCCGTAGGTATTGCGCACCGAAGTGGGTCGAACGCTGCTCACGCGGGACCTCGGTGCAATCCTGAGGCCAGTCATGGACGAGTCGTGTCGCGCAGGTGTATCAGATGATCGCATCCACATCCGATGGGGCGGGGGTGTTATCGAAGATCACCGTTCCTCGCTGTCGCGCCGCCGTTCCCTCCGCCAGCACGCCGTTCCCACGCCGTTGACGCGCCAACCACCACGCGCCGAGGGCCGAACCGACGACCGCGAAGATGCCAAGTGTCCGTTTTGTCACGATGCGCCTCCTCGTCGCGGACCTCGCAACGGTGATGCCACGGCCATCGGCTCAGCGGAAGGTGTAGAGGTACGCGACCCCGGAGCCATCCTCGAAAGCGCCGAGCTGGCGGAATAAAGGCGACTTCTCGATCTCGTTTCGGAGCCACACGCTGACGTCCGGCTCGTAGCGGTTCGCGTGGAAGATCACGTAGCGCACGCCGTCGTGGCGGAGCTGCTCGAGCGACCGCTCATCGGGAAAATCTTGCAGCCGCTCGCTCCGTTTGAGGTATGACTGCGGATACATCCCGCTGTAGCCGTTGACGAGCGGGAACCAGTGAAAAATAGACATGAAGCTGTATTCCGCATCCGGTCCCGGAAGCGCGTTGGCCCGTGGAAACGGAAACTCCGCCACGACCCCGCGTGGCTGCTGGGCGAGATACTTGTAAACGGCCGGCGCGGAGTTGGGATACGGCACCAGCTCCATGTTCACGCTGTATTCGATGGCGAGCGCCCCGGCGATCAGCGCGACGGCGATCCGCCGCGTCAGGACACTTCGCCCCTGCATCAACGCGGCGTAGCCGTAGCCGGCAAGCGCCGCCAGGAACATGACCGTGAAGATGCCCGCGCGCGCAGGCGCGCGAAGCGCGCGATATGCGGCCGTGTGCTCGTACAAGAAGGGAAACAGGTAACCGTTCGCACCGAGCGACAGTTCGAATGCCGTGGCCAACCCGACGACGTAGACGATGACGCGAGGCGTCGGCACACGCAGGAGCACGCCAACCATCGCGAGCACGACGACGACCGCGCCGGGGAACAGCCGCCGCTCGGGGCGCCCGCGCGGCTGAAACGTGCTGCCATAGACGCGATGCATATCCGTTGCGACGAGATAGTTCCCCGGGCGCGCGCTGAACATCTTGACCTGATCGAGCGGCCGTTCTCCGACCGAGGTTCGCGTCTGCAAATACGGAACCGCGTACGCGCCACAGAGCACCGCCGCGAGCAGAGCCCCCGCGATGAGCGGCATCGTGAGGCGCCGGATCGGCACGCGTCGATCCGCAATGAGCAGCAACAGCCCGCACACGCCAATAATCGTCGCGAGGAAGACGCCGTAATAGATGCAGGACAGCATCTGGAGCGCGGTGAACGCGCCGACGCCGACGCCGTACCGGATCTGCCCCGTCTGGAGCGCGCGGTGCAGCGATAGAAATGCCAGCGGCATCCACATCGTCCACTGCATTTCCATGTGCATGATGTGCTCGAATCGATACGGTACGAACGCGAACACAATCGCCGCGAGCAGTCCCGCGCCGCGGCTTCCGGTGAGATAGTGGACGAGCGCGAACATCGCTGCGCCCGACAGGACGATGCCGCCGAACATGACGATGTTGTGGACGAGCACGGGCTCGAACCGCAGCCAGATGAGCGGCGCGGCGGCGGCCCCTTCGACGAACATGGCATCGGAGAGCGTCAGCGTCCGGGGCTCGGGATAGAAGATGTTGCCGTCGAGCAGGTGCGACGGATGCGTCGCGAGCGCGTGCGCGAACCACTCGAGACGCCACATGTTGAAGTAGACGTCCTGGTGCGGATACGCGCGGCTGGTGAAATGAGCGCCCTGCGGCCAGGCAATCACCATCGCGAGCGCGGCAAGAACGCCGATGACCGCAAAGATCAGACGCGGGCCGCGCATCATGAGGAGGCGAGGCCAATCAACTGCATCAGCCGCAGCGCATTGCGCGACGTTGCAATGCCTGGCCTGAGCCGGTAGTCGAAGGTCATCGTCCCGTCGGCGTGGACCTGCTCCGCGAAGTGCACCCGCCGCGCGCGGGAGGCCAGGGGCTCCGCCTCCGCCAGCGAGAGGTCGTGCGTCGTCATCGCGCCGATCGCGCCGGCGTCCAGCAGGTGACGCGCGATGGCCTGGACCGCGACGGCGCGTTCCGTGCTGTTCGTTCCCTGCAGCACTTCGTCGAGCAAGTACATCAGCACGCGGCCAGGCCGTTCGTGATCCGCAGCGTCGACGATTGCCTTGAGCCGGGCGAGCGCTGCCATGAAATAGGAGAGCCCCAGCTCCAGCGAATCTTGAACGCGGATGCTGGTCTGCAGATCGATCGCCGGCATCGACAGCGCAGCCGCACACACCGGCGCACCAGCCTGTGCGAGGACGATGTTCAGGCCGACGGCTCGGAGCAGGGTGCTCTTGCCGGACATATTCGAACCAGTGATCAGTACGAGCGTACCGGCCGGGCCGATCTCCACGTCGTTGGGCACGCGCCGCGCGTCCGGAATCAGCGGATGCCCCAGTGCATGACCCCTGAAGACATCCTGCTCCGTGGACACGCCAGGCGTACTCCAGTCGGGATTATCGAACTTGATCGCCGCAAGCACCGACAACGCGTCGACAGACGCGAGCGCCGTCAACCAGCGGCGGATCCGCGCGCCGTTCAAGCGGCGCCAGCGTTCGAGCCGAAAGAACACGTGAAAGTCCCAGAGAGTCAACGCCTGAATAGGGAAGTGCAGCAGCGCGGCGCCGGACCGAAGCTCCGACCACTCTACCAGCCGCGAGAGGCGCGTGACGAGCATCGGTGCGTGGCCGCCCTCCATCAACTGCTCGCGAGCCCGCGCCAGCTCGGCCGAGCGCCACGTTCCCTCACAGACGAGACGCAGCATCGACGCGTAACGCTGGAGCATGCGCCCGCCCATCGATGCACGATCGAAAACGTCATACATGCGCCGGGCGTACACGAACGACAGCACGATTCCGGCAACCGTTGGGGCAAGCCACCAGGACTCGGGTGTCACGCGGAAAATCTGCAGCAGCAGCCCGAGCCAGATCGACGCGGTCAACGCTGCCGCAATGACAGGCATCGCGTCGGGCAGAACGCGCGCCGAGCCCTCTGCCCACGCCAGAAACCGTTCGAGATCGCCGCGATTTACACGCGAGATTTGGCCTTCCGTCGCGAGGCGCTCGCGCCATTCGGGGACGCTCGCCAGCTCCGCGATGGCGTCCTGCCGCGCGGTGATATCGCCCGGTGCTGCCGGCTCGAGCAGCGCCGCCTGCAAGCGCGCGTCGCCGCCAACGGTGGCGGCCGCGCCAAGCCATCCGGTGAGGGAGGCGCGACCGAACAGATCGAGATCGCGAGCGTACGGATGCGCATCCAGATCGACAGCCGGCTGCGGCGCGATATCGGGCAGGAGGTCCCACCTGCGATCCAGACGGGCGAGACCGCGCGACGCCAGGAGCCGCTTCGCGTCCGCGCACTCAATCGCGTGCAGAAGACGCGCGTGGACAGCGACGAGCGCCGCGAACACCGCGATCAGCACCGCGCCTGCGATCGTTCCTGCGACGGCACCCGCATGCGACGCCCACCCGAACGCCGCGACCGAGCCGAAGAACGTGGCAAGCCGCAGGCGTGACACGCGCGCTGCGCGCCGATCGAGGGCGTCGCGCTCACGCGTCCATTTCTGCTGCCGCGCCGTATACCAGTCGCGCGGCGTCATGCGGGAAGACGTCGTGTGGACTCGTGACTCATCTTCAGGCGAACGCTTCCAGTGTACAGTCCTGCGCGCGCCGTCGAACGTCTGATCGATCGCTGGAGGCAGGCATGCGTCGAACCATCGCGCCGTTCGGGCTGGCCGTTCTGATCGCTCACGGCCTTCGGCACGTTGTGGCGCCAGGCGAACGCGGGCGGCGTCGGCTCCTGTTCACACCCGACGGCGACATCCGGCATCCGGACGGCTCAATCGAGCGCGGACGGAACATCATTGCGGTCAACCGGCGCGCCTTGTTCATACAGCGCGAGTACTTCGCTTCCATGCATGTCGTGCAGTTGAACGATATCCGCTGCCTCGGACCGAACTATGCGCTCGCCGACGGCAAGTGGGAGCTGCGGCTCAATGACGTATCTGAATCCGTGCCGCAGGCGCGCGGCTCGACCGGCCGAATCCGGCTGGTGTACGCTCGTCTTCTACAACGGCGCCGGATCGTGGGCAATCGAGGCGTGGCGCTATACGGTCAACCCGCCAGCCGGCACGCCCCCGCCGACCACGCTGAAGCAGCCGGGATTCATCGGGAGACAGGATCGCTGACTCGCCGGTTTTTAGTGTTTCTCGTGTCCGACACGGTGCTGTTCGGCGGCTTGATCTCCGCCTATTTCATGCTGCGGGCGGGCTCGATCACATGGGGCTGGTCGCCGCATCGCCACCTGGCGTTCGCCAACACCGCAATTCTGGTGGCGTCGACCGGATGCTTCGCGGCAGCGGTCGAGTCGGCCCGTCGAGGCCGGGTCTCGAGCGTTCGCCAGCTCACGTGGGCCGCTATCGTGTTCGGCGTCATCTTCCTTTGCGTCAAGGGATACGAATATCAGGACGACGTGGCGCTTGCTCTGTACCCGCGCACCAGCACGCGCATCGCCCTCTACTATCTGCTGACGGCGGTTCACGCCGCGCACGTCGTCGGCGGACTGATTGTGAGCGGCGGCTTGGTGTTGAATCCAGAAACGGCGTGGACAGCGCCGGGCGCCGCGCTCGTGAACCGCGCCGAGACCGCGCTCATCTACTGGTCGTTCCTGACCATCATCTGGGTGATTCTCGTCGTCCTCTTCTATGTCTGGTAGACGCCCTTGAC
>JAICSD010000054.1 GCA_025937075.1 Vicinamibacteria bacterium
CCGCACCGCTTCGACGCCCTCCATCACCGGCATTCGAAGATCGAGCAGCGTCACGTCTGGACGATAGCGCTCGAATGCAGCGACCGCCTCGAGGCCGTTCGATGCCTCCGCGACGACGCGGAGATCGGACTCCTGATTGATGATGTTCGCCACACCGGTCCTGAGGAGCGCATGGTCGTCGACGACGAGCACGCGGGCTGGCGCGACCGGGACGACGGACGCCGTTTCAGCGTGCGGCATCGGTCTGGGTCGGAATCGAGAAGGACGGCGGCTCCCATGCGAGCACGACTTCCGTTCCCGATCGTGGGGCGGTCACGATCGTCAATGACGCACCGATGCGCTCCGCCCGCTCCTGCATGCTCGTCATGCCGAAGCCGGCGTGGCGATGCTCCTTCGGAATCCCTCGTCCATCGTCCGCGACGGAGAGCCGGAAGCCGACCGAACGCACGGCGCCGGCATGAACGGAGATTCGGCGCGCCCGCGCGTGGCGGACCGCGTTGGTCAGCGCCTCCTGCGCAATCCCGATGATCTCGCGATCGACGCCGCCGCCGAGCGGCGGGAGATCGTCAATCGTCAGTTGAATGGGGACGTCCGTCGTGCGCCGCGCGAGATCGGCGATTCTCTGGAGCGCTTCGCCCACCCCGGCCCCTTCGGGCGCCTGCGGCCGGAGCGCCGCAACGGAACGCCGGGCGTCCACGAGATGCGTGCGCGCCAGGTCCACCGCGGTCTCGAGGCTCCTCGCGACCGACGACGGCAGATCGTCAGCCGAACGCTGCGCCGCCTGCAACTGCATCAGGATCGCGCCGAAGCCCTGCGCGAGCGTGTCGTGAATGTCCCGAGCCATGCGATTGCGCTCTTCGAGCACGGCCTGCCGGCGCTCCTCCGCCCGGCTGCGATCCGCGAGCTGACTCTGGTGCAGCGCGAGCGTCGCCTGAATCGCCATCGCTTCGACGAGCGCCCGCCGCCACTGTGCCTCACAGCTGGAGGTTGGTCCCGTCGACAGTCCGACCCACCCGAGATTCCGCGTCGGCAGGACGAGCGGCGCGACAATGACCGATTCGACGCCCGCGCCACGATTGAAATCCTGAACGGCGGATGGGAGTCGTGGATCGCTTCCCGTGTATTGGACGGTCTCAGCCCAGCCCGATGCGTGCGCGAGCAGGTGCGCCGCCATCGCATGCCGGGGCAGCGTCAGTGTGCCCCAATCCGCGCCGCCGCTCATGAAGAAGCGCCCTTCGATGTAGGCCATCCAGAGATCGCAGCATTTGCCCTCGTCGTTCAGCAGCCAGACGCCGCACGCATGGCTCTCGGAATCTTCGACGAGCGTCCGGATGAACGCGCGGAAAAATCCAGTGATGTCCGGCTCGCGAACGAGCAGATCGAGCGCGAGCTGCACCGCGGCGCTCTGGATGTGCGCGGCGCATTCGGCGCGACGCCGGATCTTGCGCTCCTGCGCGATCGCTGCCTGAAGCGTCTCGACGGTTGCAACCTGCTCGTCGACGGTTCCTTCCCCTGTATCCGGGCAATCCGTTGGCACCTGCATCATGTCCTCGGGCATCTGTGCTGCTCTTCCGCCTCCGCCAACTTCCGCCGTCAGGCGGAAGCCACCCACGACAAGTACCGATTATGCGTCACATTCGTGACGACTGATTCGTCTCATTGATAGTGAACGCTGGCGGGGCTGCACATCGTCCGAAAGTCGTAGACCGCCGTGGATCGAACGTCGCGCCCACGCGTGCGACATTCGCGCGCGGACGTACTCGATCCAGCGCCCGATTGTTGCGCTTGCGCACGGATGACATGCTGAACGCGGAACCTCCACGCGCCCGGCGGCGTCTTCGGTTACAAGCGCCGCGTTGTCGATTTCGGCTCGCCTCGTTCGACTCACTTACATACGGGCACGCGGCGGCGGGCCGTTGGGCGCGGCCCTGAAAGGACCGTGCCACGCGCCGGCCGCGTAAACAGAAGGTAAAGAGGAATACATGGCAAAGCGAATGCTCTTGATGCTCGCGCTGACGCTGGTCGTCGTCGCGGGTCTGGGATTCGTGAAGTTTCGACAAATCCAATCCGCGATTGGACAGGCCGCGGCTTTCCAGCCGCCGCCCGAAGCGGTCACCACAATCGTCGCGCAGCAGGAACGCTGGCCCGCCACGCTGGGTGCGATCGGTACCGTCGCCGCCGTCCAGGGCGTCGTCGTCAGCGCCGATCTGCCCGGCACCGTGGAGCGCATCGCGTTCGAGTCCGGCAGGTTCGTGCAGCAGGGAGACGTCCTGGTACAGCTCGACACGCGTCAGGAGCGCGCGCAGCTCGCGGCGGGAGAAGCGGAGCGAGAGCTCGCGGTGCTCAACTTCGGCCGCATGAAAGGACTGCTCGATCAGCGCGTCATCTCGCAGTCCGAGTACGACCGCGCCACAGCCGAGCAGAAGCAGACGGACGCTCGGGTCGGCGAAATCCGCGCGACGATCGAGCGCAAGACGATCCGCGCCCCGTTCTCGGGCGTGCTCGGGATCCGGCAGGTCAATCGCGGTCAATACCTGGCAGCGGGAGACCCCATCGTGCCGCTTCAGGCGCTGCAGCCGATCTACGTGAACTTCGGCGTGCCGCAGCAGGACGTCGCGCGCATCAAGGTAGGCGGCGATGTGCACGTCACGGCGGAGGAGCTGCCGGGCATCGAGCTGACAGGACGCGTGAGCGCCATCAACTCCGTCGTCGACGAGGCGACACGCAACATGCAGGTGCAGGCGACGCTGCCGAACCGCGACGGGCGGCTGCGGCCCGGGATGTTCGTTCAGACGACGCTCGGCACGGGGGCGAGCGATGCCGTGATAGCGCTCCCCGCACCGGCGATCAGCTACGCGCCCTACGGCGATTCGGTGTTCGTCGTGACGGAGCTGAAGGATCCGAATGGGCATCCGTACAAAGGCGTCCGGCAACAGTTCGTGAAGCTTGGCGGCTCGCGCGGCGATCAGGTCGCCGTGCTGTCCGGCATCAAGCCCGGCGACGAGATCGTGACGTCGGGCGTGTTCAAGCTCCGCAATGGCGCCGCGGTGCTCGTGAACAACAAGGTCACGCCGGCGAACAGCCGCGCCCCGAAGCCCGAGGACAGCTGATGCGCTTCACCGATCTCTTCGTCAAGCGGCCCGTTCTGGCGATCGTCGTCAATCTGATCATCCTCATCGCCGGACTGCAGTCGATCCGCGCGTTGAGCGTCCGCCAGTACCCGCGCAGCGACATCGCCGTGGTGCGTGTATCCACCGTCTACGTCGGGGCGAACGCCGATCTCGTGCGCGGCTTCATCACGACGCCGCTCGAGCGCGTCATCGCCAGCGCGGACGGCATCGACTACATGGAGTCGTCGAGCGGCCAGGGGCTCAGCGCGATCACGGTCCACCTGAAGCTGAATTACGACACCAACGCTGCGCTGACGCAGATTCAGGCGAAGGTCGCGCAGGTGCGCAACAATCTGCCGCCGGAGGCGGAGGCGCCGGTCATCGAGCTCGAGACGGCCGACAACCAGTTCGCCGCGCTGTATCTGGGGTTCGCGTCCGGCGATCTGGATCAGAACCAGATCACCGATTACCTCACGCGTGTCGTGCAGCCGAAGCTCAGCGCCGTCAGCGGCGTGCAGCGCGCCGACATCCTCGGCGATCGGACGTTCGCGATGCGCGTCTGGCTGAAACCGGATCGGATGGCCGCCTACGGCATCTCGCCGTCCGCGGTCCGCGATGCGCTCGCGCGCAACAACTATCTCTCCGCGCTCGGACGGACCAAGGGATCGATGGTGTCCGTGAATCTCGTCGCGAACACCGATCTCCGCACCGCCGATGAATTCCGGCAGCTCGTGGTCAAGGAACGCGACGGCGTTGTCGTGCGGCTCGGCGACATCGCAGATGTCGTCCTGGGCGCGGAGAATTACGAGCAGGACGTTCGCTTCAACGGCGAGACGGCCACCTTCATGGGAGTGTGGGTGCTGCCCACGGCGAACTCGCTGGATGTCATCAAGCGCGTGCGCGCGGAGCTTCCGGCGATCGAGGCGCAGGCTCCTGCAGGCATGAAGATCGGAGTTCCGTACGACTCCACGGAATACATTCAGGACGCGATCGATGAAGTGCTCAGCACGCTCACTGAGACGCTCGCCATCGTCATCATCGTCATCTTCCTGTTCCTGGGCTCGGTGCGCGCGGTGATCATCCCGATTGTTGCCATTCCGATCTCGCTGATTGGCGCGGTGTTCCTGATGCTCGCCGCGGGCTTCACGATCAACCTGCTGACGCTGCTCGCCATCGTCCTTTCCGTCGGCCTCGTGGTGGACGATGCGATTGTGATGGTGGAGAACGTCGAGCGGCATCTGCACGAAGGCAAGTCGCCGGCGCGCGCCGCGATCGATGCGGCTCGCGAGCTGACGGGTCCGATCATCGCGATGACGATCACGCTGGCAGCGGTGTATGCGCCGGTTGGCATCCAGGGCGGCCTGACGGGCGCGTTGTTCCGCGAATTCGCGTTCACCCTCGCGGGCGCCGTCATCGTCTCCGGTATCGTCGCGCTGACGCTCTCGCCGATGATGGGCGCGAAGCTGCTGCGCGCGGGCGACACCGAGCGCGGATTCGCCGGATGGGTGAACCGGCGGTTCGACTCCGTACGCCGGCTGTACGTGAGCACGTTGACGGGAACACTCCGGTATCGGCCGGTCGTCCTCGTGCTCTGGGCCATCGTCGCGCTGCTGATCGTGCCGTTCTACATGTTCTCGCAGCAGGAGCTGGCCCCTGCGGAAGACCAGGGCGTCGTCTTCGCCGTGGTACAGGCAGCGCCGAACGCGACGATCGATCAGACGAAGCTGTTCGCGGAGCAGATCTACGACGTCTACCACTCGTTCCCCGAGGCCGCGAGCATCTTCCAGCTGACGTTCCCGACGAACGGCTTCGGCGGGATGGTCGTCAAGCCGTGGAGCGAGCGGACGAAGACCACGGCGGATCTGCTGATGGAATCCGCGGTCAAGCTGTCGCAGGTGCCGGGGATTCGTGCGATTCCGCTCACACCGCCGCCGCTGCCCGGGGGCGGCGACTTTCCCGTGGACTTCGTCATCGCGTCGCCGGCGGAGCCGCAGCAGCTCGCCGATTTTGCGACGCAGCTCGTCCAGAAGGCCATGGGCAGCGGCATGTTCATCTTCGCGGACGCCGATTTGAAGTTCGATCAGCCCCAGGCGGAGGTCGTGTTCGATCGCGACAAGCTGCGATCGCAGGGGGTCGACCTGAGCCGGGCGGGGCAGGACTTGTCGACGCTGCTGGGCGGCGATTACGTGAACCGCTTCAGCATCCAGGGACGCAGCTACAAGGTGATTCCGCAGGTGAAGAGGGCAGATCGGCTCACGCCGGATCAACTCTCACAGATGTACATCACGGGATCCGACAACAAGCTCGTTCCGCTGTCGACGTTCGCGACGCTGCGGACGAGCGCGGAGCCGCGCGAGCTGAAGAAGTTCCAGCAGTTGAACGCCGTGCGCATTCAGGGCGTCATCCCGCCGCCGGTGCCGCTCGACCAGGCGCTCCGGTTCCTGGAGACCGAGGCGAAATCGATTCTGCCGCAGGGGTTCACAATCGATTACGCCGGCGAATCGCGTCAGCTGAGGACGGAAGGGAGCAAGTTCCTGGGAACATTCCTGCTCTCCGCGGTGTTGATCTATCTGGTGCTGTCAGCGCAGTTCGAGAGCTTCCGCGATCCGTTCATCATCCTCGCGGGCTCCGTGCCGCTGGCGGTATCAGGCGCGCTGCTGTTCTCGTTTCTTGGCTTGACGACGCTGAACATCTACAGCCAGGTGGGCCTCATCACCCTGGTCGGCCTCGTGTCCAAGAACGGGATCCTCATCGTGCAGTTCGCGAATCACCTGCAGGAGCTGGGGCGGGACAAGCTGGCCGCGATCATCGAGGCGGCCGGAACGCGCCTGCGTCCCATCCTCATGACGACGGCCGCCACGGTCGTCGGCCACATGCCGCTGGTGTTCGCGACAGGGCCCGGCGCCGGCGCGCGGAACAGCATCGGCATCATGCTCGTGAGCGGGATGATCATCGGGTCGGCGTTCACGCTGTTCGTCGTCCCGTCCATCTACATGCTGGTCGCGCGCCGCCATGTCGCGGTCGCGCGAGAAGAGGAGGAATTGTCCGTCGCGCCCGCCGGACTGGCGGAGGCGGCGCACTGAAAGGACGCTCGTGCTGCACACATTCGACCTCGATGGCTATCTCGAACGGATTGGATATACGGGCCCGCGAACCCCGTCATTCGGGACGCTCGCGCAGCTTCACCTCCGGCATACGGAGGCCATTCCATTCGAGAACCTGAATCCGTTTCTCAAGTGGCCCGTCAGGCTGGACGTGCGATCGCTCGAGCAGAAGCTGATACGGGAGGGCCGGGGAGGGTACTGTTTCGAGCACAACCTGCTCCTTCGCCATGCGCTCGATGCGATGGGGTTCGAGACGACGGGTCTCGCAGCGCGCGTGCTGTGGAACCGGGCGCACGGCGAACCGGCGCCGCGCACCCACATGCTCCTGCTCGTGGACCTGAACGATCGTGCCTACATCGCAGATGCCGGCTTCGGAGGTCTGACCCTGTCAGCGCCGCTTCGTCTGGACCCCGGCGTCGAGCAGCGTACGCCGCACTAGTCCTTCCGTCTGGCGAAGTCGGGCGGGGTCTTTACTCTGCACGCGAAGATCCGCGACGAGTGGCGTGCGCTCTATCGCTTCGATCTGCAGGAACAGAAGGACGTGGATTACGAGCTGGCGAACTGGTACGCCTCGACGCATCCGCAGTCGCCGTTCGTGACAACGCTCATGGTCGCCCGGCAGGATCCCCTGCGGCGATACACGCTCCGCGACAACGAGCTGACGATCCGTCACATGAGGGGCCGCACCGAACGGGTGCGGCTGGACGGCGCAGCCGATCTGCGGGCGGCGCTCGAGGGCGTGTTCCGGCTGAGCCTGCCACGCACCCCAGAATTGCAAGTCGCCCTCGAGCAGCTCACCGAGCGTGCGGCGTGAGCAGTCCGTTCGCGGCCCTGAACGGACCGCGCTACGCCCGAATGAACCCCAACACCTCGTCGCGTTTGCGGGCCATCAGATCGGGCTGAACGGCTTCGAGGTTCAGCCGCAGCATCGGCTCGGTGTTGGACGCACGGACGTTGAAGTGCCACTCCGGGTACTCCGCGGAGATGCCGTCGAGCGAGTAGACGCGGCCGTCCTGGTACTTGATCGCGAGGCCGTCGATCTTCTGCTGCACCGTGTGCATGTCGCTGACGCGCGTGTTGATCTCGCCCGAGATGAAGTATTTCTCGCGCAGCGGCGCAAGGAGATCTCTGAGCGTCTGTCCTTTGCGCGACATCAGCTCGAGGATCAGCAGAGCGGGAATGAAGCCGTTGTCGGCGTAGAAGTTGTCGCGGAAGTAGTAGTGTCCCGTGACCTCGCCGCCGAAGATCGCGTTCTCCTCACGCATGCGGCGCTTGAAGAAGGCGTGGCCGACTCGGTTCATCAGCGCGGTGCCGCCGTACTTCCCCACCATGTCCTTGACGGCGTAGCTCGCCCGCACGTCGTAGACGATCTTCGCGCCAGGGTGCTTGATCAGGAACGCCTCGGCGAGGAGCGCCGTGACGAAATCGCCCGCGATGAACTCGCCGGCGCCGTCGATGAAGAAGCACCGATCCGCGTCGCCGTCCCACGCGATCCCGATGTCCGCCTTCGTCGCGACGACCCGTTCCACGATGTCGCGGCGGTTCTCCTCGATGAGCGGATTCGCTTCGTGGTTCGGAAACGTGCCGTCCACGTCGAAGAACAGCGCGTCCACGCGGCACGGGAGATGCGTGAAGAGCTTCGGCGCGACGAAGCCGGCAATGCCGTTCCCTGCGTCGAGGACGACGTTGAACGGCTTGATGATGCCGACGTCGATGAACGACAGCACGTGCTTCACGTAGTCGTCGACGACGTCCTGCTGCGTGAGGCTGCCGGGCCTTGCGGCGGGCGGGGGAAGCGTGTTCGCGGCAATCATGTCGCGGATGTCCCCGATGCCGCTTTCTCCGGAGAGCGGAAACGCCTCGCGGCGCACCATCTTGATGCCGTTGTATTCCTTCGGATTGTGCGACGCGGTGATCTGGACGCCGCCGTCGTGCTGATCGCGCGCGACCGCGAAGTACAGCATGTCCGTCCCCATCATGCCGTAGTCGACGACGTCCGCCCCCTGCGCGCGCGCCCCCTCGATGAAAGCGGCCGCGAGCGACGGCGATGAGAGGCGCATGTCGCGGGACACCGCGATGCGCTTCGCGTCGAGGTAGGCGACGAACCCGCGTCCGATGAGCCGCGCGGCGTCCTCGTTCACCTCCTGCGGATAGAGTCCGCGGACGTCGTACGCCTTGAAGATAGCTGGGTCGATCGTCATGAGTTGTCGCTCACAACCGGCTGTAATCGGTGATGACCGTCTTGTCGCCGAGCACGACGGGGGATTCGATCGACGCGTTGCGGCCGACGTGGCAGCTCCGGCCGAGGATCGATCCGCGCAGCGTCGCTTCCGGTCCAATCCAGCCGTTCGGCCAGACGATGGAGGCGTCGATCGTCGCGCCTTCCTCGACGTGCGTCTGGCGTCCGACGACCGAGTAGGGCAGCACGCGCGAGCCGGCCTTGATGATGGCGCCTTCGTCGACGAAGCACGGCCCGTGCACCTCGGCCGCCGCATCGACGCGCGCCTCGGGTGAAATCCAGGGCTTCGGGCCGCTCCCGTTGAAGGGCGGAGCGGCGTAGCGGCCGTCCATGATGTCGCGGTGCACCTGCAGGTACTTCGCCGGCGTGCCGATGTCGATCCAATACCCGTCGTAGACATAGGCAACGAACGTCTCGCCGCGCTCGATCAGCGACGGGAAAAAGCTGCGTTCGATCGACCAGGCCGTATCCTTCGGGATGCGATCGAACGTGTCGGGCTCGAGCACGTAGATCCCCGCGTTGATCGTGTTGCAGGTGATCTCGTCTTCCCCGGGCTTCTCCAGGAAGCGGCGGATATTCGCGTTGCCGTCGGTTTCGACGAGCCCGTAGGCGCGTGGATTCTCGACGGGCGTCAGCACGATCGTCGCCTTCGCGTTCCGCTCACGATGCAGCCGCAGCACGGCCGCGAGATCCACTTGCGTCAGCACGTCGCCGTTGAACACGACGACCGATTCCTGCAGCGAGTCGCCGGCATATCGCACGGCGCCAGCTGTCCCGAGCGGCGCGGGTTCGACAACATAGCGCAGCCGCACGCCAAGCCCCTCGCCTTCGCCGAAGACCTCTTCAATCCGCCGCGGCTGATAGTTGAGGCTGAGGATCACCTCGTCGATTTCCGGGATCTGCTTCAACAGATCGAGTTGGTAGTAGAGGAACGGACGGTTGAGAATCGGAACGATCGGCTTGGGCGTGTGCACGGTCAGCGGACGCAGCCGCGTGCCCTTCCCACCGGCGAGCAGAATGGCCTTCATGTCAATCAGGCATTCTAATGTCTTTTGATAAGATCGCGGCAAGGCCGCGATGAACCTTCCCAACGCGCTCACGATCGGCCGAATTTTTCTCGTGCCTCTGCTCGTGGTCGTGCTGCTGACGAAGTTCGAAGGGCACCTGATCCTCGGCATGCCGAAAGAGCTGGTCGGCGCGGCGATCTTCGGCCTCGCGTCGCTCACCGACGTGCTCGACGGGTATCTCGCGCGCCGTCGCAAGCAGATCACCACGCTCGGTCAGCTCATGGATCCGCTCGCGGACAAGCTGCTCATCACGGCCGCGCTCGTGTCGCTCGTCCAGATGGATCTCGCGCCGGCGTGGATGGTGGCGGTGATTCTCGGGCGCGAGTTCGCCGTGACGGTGCTGCGCAGCATCGCGCACGCGCGCGGGGTCGTCATTCCCGCATCACCGCTTGGAAAGCTGAAGATGGTCTCGCAGGTCGTCGCGATCCTGCTGCTGATCCTGGGGCGGGATCACCTCCGCCGCTTCTTCGTCCTGGGGATCGCCGCGCTATGGGTGGCGGTGTTCACGGCGATCGTGTCGGGGATCGACTACTACCGGAAGTTCAATCACCTGCTCAACAGCCCGAAGCCTGCTGCGCTCAGATAATTGAGCGGCTGTTGGCCGTGCCTTATTGCTGAATCCTGTGTATGGCGACGAGGTCGCCGATGTACACCGCATCGCTCGCCGTATCGATCCGCACGAGCGAGGTCTTCGGCCTGACGCTCAGTACGGTCGCTTCACCGACCGCCAGAATCGGCCCGGACGTGTCGGTCGAGTACGTGGGCGACATCGCATACGTGCCGCTCGTCGCGCGCGGGTCGGTGATCGGATAGCGGAAGATCGTGACGCGCTGGCCGGCGCGCACGCCGTCCTCCGAGCCGCGGTCCATCAGCATCAGCATGCCGGGATAGCCGCTCTGGCGCCGCTCGTCCGCGAGCACGAGCCGCGCGGGTCGCGTGAAGTCCGGCGCGCCTGAAACAGCCGCGTCGGCCGGTATCACGGTGTCCGTGTACGGCTCGAGGTAATCGCCGAGCAGGACGCCGTCGCACGCTTCGGTCACCGCCGCAACCGACACGTTCTCCTGCGCGTCGACGATCCGCACCCAGCCCGCCGTGTGGATGCTCTCGAGCACCGACGCGGCTGCCATCGGCGAGAACTGATCCTTGACGACACGGCGGACGAAGTATTCCTGACCTGCACGCAGCCCCTGTTTCGTGCCAGCCCCGATGATCAGCGGATCGTTCGGCCCGAACATCAGCTTCCCGTGCTCGTAGCCGCCGATGACGCGCATGGCCATGGCTGGCGCGATGAGCTCCGCGCCGGGCGCGCAGGCGAGCTGATGGCGATCGGCGGACGATCCGGTGTTGGACCGCGTGTCCGAACGCGTGCGCTGCGGACGCGCTGGGCTCTGCGCCGCCGCGAGCGCCGGAACGCTCAGCGCCACGAGGATGGGCAGCATGCGCGTACGCATCAGCGTGGTTCTCCATTCGACTTGGCCGCTTGCGCGGTCTTCAGCTCTTCGACGCGGCGGCGCGCCGCCTCGAGGTGCTCGCTCTGCTCGAACTCCTTCAGCAGACGTTCGTAATAGACCAGCGCCTCGGCCGGCTTCGACATCTTCTCGAGCGACTCCGCGAGATAGAAGAACGCGCCGTCGCGGGTCGTGTACCCGGGGTCGCGCTTGATGAGCGCCCGGAGACGGTCGATCGCGCCGGGATACCAGCGCGCGCGATAGTAGAAGACGCCCACTTTGTACTCAGCGTCGCCGAGCCGATCGAGCGCTTCGCGCAGCTTCGTTTTTCCTTCCTCGATCAGCTCCGATTGCGGATAGCGTTCGACGAACGTCTGCAGCTCGCGAATCGCCTCGCGCGTCTCCGTCTGATCGCGATCGGGCGCGCGCATCTGGTAGAAGTGCGCCAACCCCAACTTGAGCTGCGCGTAGTCCGCGCGCTTGTGCAGCGGATAGAAGCTGAGGAACTCGCGAAACTCGTTGATGGCGAGCACGTACGACTCGGCGGTGCCTTCGCCGAGATAGGTGTCGCCGACGCCGAGCTTCGCGTCCGCGCGGTACGGACTCTGTGGATAGCTGTCGACGAGCTGACGAAAGTACTCGCGCGCGACGATCCAGCGGTTCTTGTCCAGCGCTTCCGTACCATGCTCGAAGAGGAACTTGTCGGGCTGCAGCGAGCCGCTCGGGGGCTTCTTCGCGCCGCCGGTGGCGCACGCGGCGCTGAGCGCGGCGATCAGGAGGATCGCGGCCCTGAAAGGGCCGCGCCACGAGATAGCAGGGCCGTGGCACATCAAACGAGCGCGGGAGACGAAGACAACCATCGATATTCAGCCTGAATTCCTTGTTCGAGCGGGACCTTCGGGTCGAATCCCAGGTCGCGCCGCGCGAGCGACGTGTCCGCATACGTGTCGCGCATGTCTCCTTTTTGAGGTCCCTCGCGCCGGACCTTCAGCGGAGAGCCGGCAATCCTTTCGAGGATCCTGAGCACGTCATTCATGGACACGCGGGAGCCGCCGCCGACGTTGTAGGCGCGGCCCGGCACGCCGCGTTCGCCGCCCGCGATCGTCGCCGCGACCGCATCGCTCACGAACGTGAAATCGCGCGTCTGCTCGCCGTCGCCGAACAGCGGAATCTCTTCCTTCTTCAGCGCGGCCTTGATGAACTTGTGGAATGCCATGTCCGGCCGCTGGCGAGGGCCGTACACCGTGAAATACCGCATCGCGACCGTCGGCAGGTCGCAGTTGACGTGATACAGGTAGCACAGCTGCTCGGCCGACAGCTTCGTCACGCCGTAGGGCGAAACGGGGCGGGGCAACGCATCCTCGCGCATCGGCATCGACGCGGCGTCGCCGTACACCGACGAGCTCGACGCGTACACGAAGCGCGTCAGCGGCCGCCCGACACACGCCTCGAGCAGAATCTGCGACGCGTCGATGTTGTTCTCCGTATAGGTTCGGAAGTCGGCGCCCCAGCTCTTGCGGACGCCCGCTTGCGCAGCCAGATGGAACACGTGCGTGGCGCCTTCGAGAAGCGCGGGCAGATCCGCATCCTGGATCCGGGCTTCGACGAATCGAAAGCCCTCGCGCAGCTTGTTCTCCGCCAGATTCGCTTCCTTGATCGCGCGCGGATAGTAGTCCGTGAAGCAATCGAGCCCGACGACGGTGAACCCCTTGTCGAGGAGTGATGCCGTCAGATGCGATCCGATGAAGCCGGCGGCGCCGGTGACGAGTGCCCTCACGCGAACACCTCGCGCACGCGCGCCGGGAGGCGGCAAGGGCGTCCATCGAGGTTCACAGCTGCGTGCACCGTGCGGCCCGATGCCGTGTGCGCCCGGTCCTCACGCCGATACACTTCGTAGCGGAATTCCATCCGCACCGGCGACAGCATGCGTCCTTCCGTTCTCACCTCGATCTCGTCGTCGTACTTCGCGGGGCGGTGATACTCGCAGTGCGCCTCGATCACCGGCAGCGAGACGCCCGCGTGCTCCATCTCCCGGTATGTCCAGCCGAGCGATCGGAGCAGCTCGGCGCGCGCGACTTCGAACCACACCAGGTAATTGGCGTAGTAGACAATCCCCATCTTATCGGTTTCGGCGTACCGGACCCGGAGCGTGGATATCGACGACGGCATCAGGACGCCACGGCGGCTTCCGCCGCGGCGCGCAGCGCGCGTGTCGCCCGCTCGGCATCGGGGCTTCCGAAGATCGAATGGCCGGCCACCAGGATGTCCGCGCCCGCGGCCACGATCCGCGGCGCGGTGGACGTGTCGATGCCGCCATCCACTTCAATCGATGCGGTACTTCCCACCCGCTGCAACAGCGCGCGCACAGCCCGCACTTTAGACTCCGAACGCGGGATGAAAGTCTGGCCGCCAAAGCCCGGGTTGACCGTCATCACGAGCACGTAGTCGAGATCGGCGGCAATCTCTTCGATGGAGATGACAGGCGTAGCCGGGTTCAGCGCGACGCCGGCGCGGACGCCCAGGCTCTTGATGAAGTGCACCGTGCGATGCAGGTGCACGACGGCCTCGACGTGGACGGTCAGGCTCGACGCGCCTGCTTCGACGAACGCTTCGGCATAACGATCCGGATCCTCGATCATCAGGTGGACATCGAGCGGCACGTGCGCCACGCGGCGGATCGACTTCACCACCGGTGGGCCCATCGTGAGGTTCGGCACGAAGTGGCCGTCCATGATGTCGACGTGGAGGAGATCGGCACCGCCGCGCTCGACTGCCGCGATCGCGTCGCCGAGCGCCGCAAAGTCAGCCGACAACAGCGACGGCGCAATCCGGAGATGTCCCGCGTCCTTCATCAGCGGCTCACCTCGAGTGAAATGGGATCGCCCGGCGCGACCTGGAAGCCGCCCTGCGGACTTTGCCGCAGCACGATGCCTGCCGGCACGCCCGGGTACGGATGGTCGCCGACCACAGCCACCCGCAGCCCGTGCGATCGCAGCAGGTCCGCCGCGCGGTCGCCGTTCACGCCAATCAGGTCGGGCATCACGTACGTCGTCCCGCGCTCGCCGCGGTTCACGAGCAGCGCGACACGGCCGCCGCTGCTGCGCGGCGGCGGGTCCTGCGCCACGACGGTACCCGCGGGGTAGTCGGCGCTCCGGACTTCCGCCATCGACGCCAGCTCGAGGCCGTCCTGCTGCAGCCGGAGCTGCGCGGTGCGCTCGGATTCGCCGAGCAGGGCAGGTACGGTGTTGGCGCGCGGCCCCGCGCTGACCCACACCTTCACGCTCCGTTCACGCCGCGTCCGCACGCCCGGCTGCGGATCCTGGCTGATGATGTGACCGGCCGGCACCGTCGCGTCCACGCGGCGCCCTTCTTCCACCTTCAGGTTGAGTCCCAAGTCCGTCAGGAGCCCGCTCGCTTCGTTCACGGTCTTGCCGGCGAGCGAGGGGACGTCGACATCGCGCGTCTTCAACGCCACCCGCATCGAAGCGGCGGCAAACAGCAGGTAGGTCAGGATTAGCGCGCCGGCCAGGAGCAGCCGCTTCCCGGCGCCCCAGACGCGGGTCGATAATGCCATGAATTCAAGAGTTTACCGCAGATCCGCCCGCCGTACCAACCGCGCGGCGAAGAACGCCTCGAGACGGTGGACGAAGGGCAGGGTACGCAGGAAGCCGCGGCCGTCGACGACGGTTCGCCAGCGCTCCGATCGTTGGACCGGCGGCTCGACCGCGAACTCGGGATGCGTCCTGCAGAAGGCGTCCACGATCGCGTCGTTCTCTTCCGGCTCGCTCGAGCAGGTCGCGTAAATCAATCGTCCGCCCGGCCGGACGATCGCGGATGCCTCGGTCAGCATCCGGCGCTGCGCTTCGGCGAGCGCGGGCAGATCCGATTCGGTCCTCCGCCAGCGGACGTCCGGATCGCGGCG
>JAICSD010000538.1 GCA_025937075.1 Vicinamibacteria bacterium
AGCGGCGTCAGGTGATCAAGCCCGCGGAGACCTCCGTGAAGGTCGTCGATGTGAAGACGACGCCCGGGATCACCGTCGGCTACATCGTCGGCGTCGGCGATCAGGTGCCGCCGGCGATCGAACAGCTCGGTGCGAAGGTCGAGTTCATCGACGCGGACGAGCTCGCCTGGGGCAATCTGTCGAAGTACGACGTGATCATGACCGGCGTGCGCGCGTACGAACGGCGCGACGATCTGCGCGCGTACAACCGCCGGCTGCTGGATTACGTGGAGCGCGGCGGGACGGTGCTCGTGCAATACAACAAGATGGAGTTCAACCAGCAGCAGTACGGCCCGTGGCCTGCCAAGGTCAGCGGCAACCGGGTCTCCGACGAGGACGTGCCGGTGCAGGTGCTCCAGAAAGAAGACCCCGTGTTCACGCGGCCGAACCGCGTCACGGCCCAGACGTGGAAGGGCTGGGTCCAGGAGCGCGGTCTGTATTTCCTTGGCGACAAGGATCCGAAGTACACCGACCTGGTGTCGATGGTCGACTCGTTCCCTGACAATCCCGGAACCAAACTGGGCGCGCTGGTCGAGGCCAAGTACGGCAAGGGACGATGGATCTACATCGGGCTGGGTCTCTGGCGCCAGTTGCCTGCGGGAACGGATGGGGCGTACCAGTTGCTCGCGAACATGATCAGCCTGTCGAAAACCCCGCCGGTGCCGGCGGTGAAGTAGACTTCTGTTTTCCATGCTGAAGACGCTCGGGGCTGCTCTCGTTATCGTCCTGTTTCTCGCCGGCGTTTCGCTCGTTGCGTACTCCCGCTGGACGCGGCCGATCGCGGACGCCGACGCCGCGCTTGCCGATGGCCGCCTCGACGACGCGATCGCGGGGTATCGCACGAGCGAGACGCGGTTCGACCAGTTGCCGGCCGCGAGGCAGTTGTTCGAATCCGAATACGCGCGCGCTTACGGCAACCACCTGTGGGCGCTGTATCGCGCGAAGCGCTACGACGAAGTGATCGATCTCGCCGACCGGGGGCCCGCCGATGCGTCGCCCCACTTCTTCTCCGGCTGCGCCTTTTTCGTGAAGGGCGCGGCCGAGGAGCAGCCTGAAACCCGCCTGGGATGGTTCACGCGCGCGGAAGAGGAATTCCACAAAGCGCTCGAAACCGCGCCCGGGGACTGGGACACCAAATACGACTTCGAGCTGACGACCCGGCTTGCGTCGGAATTGCGGAAGCAGCCGAAGACCCCGCCGAAACAGCTCATGCAGCTCCTCCGTCCGCCGCAGACCGGCGTGAAACAACAGCGGCGCGTCGGCTGATTCCCGAGCCTCCCTGCTTTCGTGTTGCGCTTCCTCCGGCCCGAATTCGCCATCTGGTGGCAACTGCTGCCCGTGCTGCTCGCGTGCTGCACGATCCAGGTGCTGTACCTGGCGTACGTGCGCCGCCGGATGCGCATCGCGCCGCGGTTCGCGCGCCTGTCGCGCCGCGCCGGGTGGGTGCGCGTGGGGGCGGCGTCGCTCGCGGCGATGGTGATGGGCGGGTGTATCGTCTTCGCCCTCGCGCGGCCCCAGGCGTCGCTGACCGAGCGGTCCCCGGAATACGAGCGTCAGGATCTCGTGCTGATCCTCGATCGTTCCGCGTCGATGCGCGCGCACGACATCGTTCCGTCGCGGTTCTCCCGCGCGGTGGCGGAGATCAAGAACTTCCTCGAGCACAAACCCGAAAGCATCGATCGCGTCGGCCTGGTCGGGTTCGCCGGCGGATCGCTCGTGCTGTCATATCTGACGAACGACCTGAACACGGTGGCCTTCTTTCTCGACTGGGTCGACCAGGATCCGCAGACGCTGCTCGGAACCAACATCGGCGCGGCGCTGAAGAACGCCACCGAGGTGGCGACGAAGGACGACCGCAAGACCAGGAAGATCTTCCTGCTCA
>JAICSD010000148.1 GCA_025937075.1 Vicinamibacteria bacterium
ATGAGTACGCATCTCACGGATGCCGAGCTGCACGCGTTTGCCGAAGGGCGCCTTCGGTCCGATGACCTTATCCGGGCGGACGATCATCTGGCCCGATGCGGCGAATGTCGGACCCGCGGCGCTGGCCTGACCGACTTCGTGCGTGCGAGTACCGCCGTTCAAAAGCGGATGACGTCGGCAGGCGGTCATCTGTCGGACGAGGACATTCACCTCACCGCGCTCGGGTCGCTCGAGCCACCACGGCGCGCGGAGGTGCGGCGTCACCTGCAGGAGTGTGAGACCTGCTCGCAGCAGGTTTCCGACCTGCGCTCCTGGTCAGCTCAGTCGCCCAGCCGCCTGAAGCCGCTTGCGATTGCCGCGGCGATTCTGCTCGCGGCTCTCATTCCGGCGATGCTCTGGCAGGCGCGCACACCTCGTCCAAAGGAAAACGCGTCGCTCGCCGGCCTCGCCCAACTCAGTGCGTCGGATCAGGCACGGGTCCGCGCGTCGCTCGATGCCGGCGTTGGCCGACTGCCTGACTTCATGACCGGCCTCACCGGCTCCCGTGAGACGCTCATGTCCGGAACGCCGTCCAGGGTTGTTGACTTCGCGCCTGTGTCGCCGCTCGCCACCGCGACGTTGAGCGACCGCCCCACCTTCTCGTGGCGGCCACTCGCCGGCGCCGATTCATATGTGGTCACGGTGTTCGACGAACAATCGAACGAAATCACGCGCAGCTCTCCGCTTGCTCAACCGACCTGGGTCCCCGATCGTCCGCTCCCCAGGGAGCGCACGTACGTGTGGCAGGTGGCGGCGCTGCGAAACGGACAAACGGTCGTCACACCCGTTGCTCCCATGCCGCCCGCGAAATTTCACGTCGTCGACGCGCATACCGCCGACGTCGTCGAACGGGCACACGCCGAGTGGCCCGACTCGCATGTCCTGCTCGGGATTCTCGACATGAACGCGGGCATCGTCGACGACGCGATCCGCCAATTCGAGCAGGTCGGGCCAACCCAGCAAGGCGCGGATCTGGCGCGCCGTTCGCTGGATCGCCTTCGCCTCGTCCACGGCTCCTAGGACGCCTTCAGACGACGGGCCCACTCGCCCTTGTTGTTGCGGCGCGTCAGGAGGCGTGCCATATTACCGGTCCCCTTCTGCATGGGCCCGGCACTCCGCATTCTCCTGGGGACCGTCCTCTGGTCGGTCGCGTCCGGTCACTTACCGCAGGCCGACCCCGCGTCGGCACGCGTTCGCGCGCAGCAGATCCTGTCGGCAACCAGGATCGGCCAGGAAGAATTGGTGCCGTGCAGCCGGATCGAGGGCGCCGGACAGGCGCTCCTCGATCTCGGGCAAGAGGCGGGCGCAACCGCGGCGGACCGCGCGGTCGTCGCACTACGGCTCGCGGTGAAATCCGCGCGTTGCACAGGAGCCGAGCGCCTGCTCGGCGTTGCGCTCAAAGAGCTATCGTCCACGCTCCAGGGTTACTCGCCCGAGGACGCGCTGGCGCCGGCCAGAGAAAGCGTCGACGTCCTGCGCCGGGTCGACGACCGGCCGGCTCTCGCGGCCGCCTTGAACACTCTCGGCAACGCCTGCTGGTGGGCCAGTCGTTACGACGAGGCGCTCGACGCCTTTCAGCGGAGCCTCGAGATCTCGACGGCGGACGGCGACGGCAGCCTGGCTGCGCGGACCGAGAACAACATCGCGAACGTGCTCAAGGCGCGCGGAGAGTACGCGCCGGCGCTCGATCACCTGACCCGTGCGCTGGCCGCGTTCGAGGCGCTCGGGGACAGGCCGCGCGCCGCAATCGTGCTGAACAACATCGCGCTCGTCCACTCGTTCTGGGGCGACAACGCGACCGCGCTCGAGTACAGCGGACGCGCGCTCGCCCTCGGGCGAGCCGAGGGCGACCAGAACGTCATCGGGAAGGCACTCGACACGCTCGGCGATTTTTATCGCGCCGCCGGCGCGTACGACCAGGCGCTCAAATCGTTCCAGGAGGCGCTGCGGATCCGAACGGCGCTCGGCCAGAGAGCCGGAATTACCGAAACGACGCACAACATTGGCCTGGTGTATTTCTCGCAGGGCGAGTACGAGCTGGCCATCGCCGCGTTCAAGCGCGGTCTTCGCCTGGATCACGACTGGAAGATGGGGGACGATGCCGTCGAAGCGGAAGGCCTGCGGAATATCGGCGCGGCGGCCTGGCGCCTCGGGCAACGCACGCGCGCGGCAGCAGATTTCCGCGCGAGCCTTGCGATCGTCCGGCGGACGCGAAACCGGTACCGCGAAGCGGAGGTGCTGGACGATCTCGGCGAGATGGCCGTCGCCGAGCGGCATCTGGCCGAATCATCCGAACTATTCGAGAAGTCGCTGGCAATTCGCCGCGATATTGGAGATCAGGCTGGAATCTGCCGATCGCTGACCTCGCTGGCGGCGGCTCGCCTGGCCGCCGGGAGCCCTCGAGCGGCGCTCGACCTGGCCAGGCAGGCGCTCGAGTCGCCGATCATTCGCGAGCAGCCGGATCTGCTCTGGCCGGCGCAGGCTGTGGCAGGCCGCGCGTATCGACGCCTTCACCGCGGCGCGGAGGCGAAGGCGATCCTCGAGGACGCGATTCAATCGATCGAGCAGATCGCCGTCGGCGCGCCCGGCAGCGAAGGTCTGGGACTGCATTTTTTCGAGGACAAGCTGCTGCCGTATCACGAGCTGATCGCGCTCTCGATCGAGCGGCACGAGCCCGGCGAGGCGATCGGCGTCGCGGAGCGATCGAAGGCGCGCGTGCTGACACAGTTGATTGGGAGCGCACGCGGAGACGAGACGAAACTGCTCACTGACGCGGAGAAGCGCGAGCGCGGGCGGCTGAGGGATGCCGTGCTCACGCTCAACCGGCAGATCGCGACCGAGCAGGAGCACGGGCGTGCTGACGCGTCCCGCATGGAGGCGCTGGAGGCGTCGCGGCACGACGCGCGTGAGGCCGTCGATGCCTTCGAGACAACGCTCGCGACCCGTCACCCCGAGCTGGCGACCGCACCCATCGCGATCGCACCATTCGCCGTCGCTCAGGCGGGCGCCATCGTAGGCGACCGCAGGACAGCCGCGGTCGAATACGTCGTGGCGGACGATCGGCTGTACGCATTCCTGGTCACGCGCGACCGGGCGCAGCTCAGCGTCGACGCTCGCGCGATCGACGTAGACCGAACCGCGTTGACCCGGCGAATCGACCGGCTCGGAAACGAAATCGCTTCACGCGATTTCGCATTTACGGGCGACGCCCGCGCGCTGTACGACACGCTGCTCGGTCCTTTCCGTGCGCGTCTGGCCGGCATCACGCGTTTGATCATCGTCCCGGACGGCGTGCTGTGGAGCGTGCCGTTCCAGGCCCTGCGAGGGCCCGACGGGTTTGTCATCGAGCATGCGTCTGTGTCGTACGCGCCGTCATTGGCAGCGCTCCGCGAAATTCAGCGCTTGCCGAAACCGACGGGACCACGCACCGTGCTCGCGATGGCGAGGACGGAATTCGGATCGGGCCTCGAGCCGCTGCCGGATGCCGCCAGCCAGGTGCGGCTGATTCGGGATATTTACGGCGCTGATCGCGCGGCCGTGTTCGTCGGTGATGCCGCAACGGAGAGCCGTTTCAAGAGCGAGGCTCCGCGCTACGCCGTGCTGCACCTCGCAACCCACGGTATCCTCGAGGAAGCGAGCCCGCTCTACTCGCACCTGGTCCTGACCCCGTCGCCGGACAGCGGCGGCGACGACGGACGGCTCGAGGCGAGAGAGATCATGCGGCTGAAGCTCACGGCGGATCTGGTGGTGCTCGCGGCGTGCGAGACCGGCCGAGGCCGCACCGCGCCCGGCGAAGGCGTCATCGGGACGACGTGGGCGCTCTTTGCGGCCGGGGCGCGCTCGACCGTCGTCAGCCAGTTTCGGGTGGAATCGAAGAGCACGACCGACCTGCTCGTCGGGTTCCATCGGCGGCTCGCGCGCGACGCGGGATCCAAGACCGATGCGCTTCGAGCTGCGGCCCTCGATCTGTTGCGAACGCCGCGCTACGCGCACCCGTACTACTGGGCCGGGTTCATCCTCATCGGCGATCCGGACTGACGCCCGTTTCGGATACAACATTAGAAGGGCGACGGTTGCAAGGAGTGCGTCGTGAGCGATCCGGAAGAAGATTTTGCGTCGATGTTCGAAGCGTCCGTCAAGGCGCGCCAGGTCAGCCGCGGGCAGACGATTGAAGGCACCATCGTCGGGTTCGGTCCGAAAGTGGCGTTCGTCGACATCGGCGGGAAAGGCGAAGCCGAGATCGACATCGACGAGCTGAAAGATGCCGAGGGCGACGTCGAAGTGTCCGTCGGCGATCGCATTCACGCGATGGTCGTGTCGACGAGCGGCGGCATCGTGCTGTCACGAAAAGGCGTGCGAAACGCGGAGACGCAGCGCGAGCTCGAGGACGCGTTCGCGGCCAATCTTGCGGTCGAAGGCAAGGTGGAGAGCGTCGTCAAAGGCGGATACGAAGTGCGCGTCGCCCGCGAGCGCGCGTTTTGTCCCTTCTCGCAGATCGACGTCGTCCGAACAGAGGATCCTCAGGCGCACGTCGGGCACGTCTACGCGTTCCGCATCATCGAGTACAAGGACGCCGGAAAGAACGTGGTGCTTTCCCGGCGCAAGCACCTCGAGGAGCAGCAGGCTGTTCGTGCCGCGGAAGTGCGGCGGTCGATCGTGCCCGGCGCGGTGCTGACCGGACGGGTCGTCTCCGTGCCCGCATTCGGCGCCTTCGTCGATCTCGGCGCGGGCATCCAGGGCCTGCTCCACGTTTCGGAGATGAGCTGGGCGCGTGGGACCGACCCGAGCGAGATCGTATCGCCCGGCGACGAGATCACCGTGAAGGTCCTTCGCGTGGACGAGGGGACGCAGAAGATTTCGCTGGGATTGAAGCAGCTCCAGGACGATCCATGGACGACGGCCGCCGCGACATACGAGGTCGGCCAGGTGCGGACGGCGCGCGTGACGCGCGTGGCCGACTTCGGTGCCTTCGTGGAGCTGGAGCCCGGGATCGAAGGGCTGGCGCACGCGTCCACGTTCCCGCCGAGTGCGCGGGCGGGAGAGTGGAAGAAGTCGGTCGCCGTCGGCTCGATTGCGACGTGCGAGATCCTGAGTGTCGACGCCGCGCAGAAACGGATCGGCGTCGCACTCGTCGAGGAAGGATCGTCGCGTGCGGCGGCCGCTGACCAGCCGGAACACGCAGAACCGACGCAATCCGCCGCCGGGACCGACACAACTTCTCCACCGTCGCTGGGATCGCTTGGCGACAGTCTGCGCGATGCTCTCAAACGCCGCTGAGTGAGGCCCCTCAGCGCGCTGCGGCAACGAGCACAGTGTCGCAATGGATCCTGAGGAGGTCGTGAACGGACGGTGAACACCCTGGGAGCCGGGAATCGCGTCTCGAGCGTTATTCTTGTGCGGACCCCATGCTCGCTCCCGGGACCAGAATCGGCGTTTACGAAGTCATCACCGCGCTCGGCGCCGGAGGAATGGGCGAGGTATACCGCGCCCGTGACACCAGGCTCCACAGGGACGTCGCGCTGAAGGTCCTCCCCCGCCAGCTCGCCTCCGATCCGTCGAGCCTCGAACGCTTCGAGCGCGAAGCGCGCCAGATCGCGTCGCTGAATCATCCCAACATCATCGCCATCTTCGATACCGGCACACACGGGGACGTCGCCTACATCGTGACGGAGCTCGTCGACGGCGCGACGCTGCGGGGGACCACGTGGACCGTCCGCAAGGCGGCGGAGATCGGCGCGCAGGTGGCTGATGCGCTCGCGGCCGCGCACCGCGCCGGCGTCACCCATCGCGACGTCAAGCCCGATAACGTCATGGTCGCGAGCGATGGCCGCGTGAAGCTGCTCGACTTCGGCATCGCGAAACCGGCCGTCGAACCGGAAGGCGTCACGGTTGCGCACACGTCCATCGGTTCCACTCTGGGCACGCCAGGCTACATGGCACCCGAGCAGGTGCGCGGCGGAGTCGTCGATCAGCGGACGGACATCTTTGCGCTTGGCGTCCTCCTCTACGAAATGCTCGCCGGCGCGGCGCCATTCAAACGCGACACGCCGCCGGAAATGCTGACCGCGACGCTGCATGCCGATCCGCCGGACCTCCCGGCGGGGATTCCGGAGGCGTTCCAACGAGTCGTTCGCCGATGCCTCGAGAAGAATCCGAACGAGCGGTTCCAATCCGCCGAGGACCTCGCGTTCGCGCTGCGGCAGTTGACGGAAACGTCGCGAGCGACAGCGGCGAGCGATGTCCCGCCGTCGGCCCCGACGCCGTCGCGCGCGGGCGGCGGCGCAGCGCGCATCACGATTGCCGCTGCCGCCTTCCTGCTTGGCGCCTTCGCGGCGGCGGCGGTGTTCGCCCGATGGACGGCACAGCGCGATTCACACATCGATCCGATTCAGCTCACACGCATCAGCAGCGATCGACGCGACGAGGTGTCTCCGCGGATTTCGCCGGACGGCAGGTCGCTGGCTTATCTGCGCACGGGGGGCGGCGTTACGGAGGTGCTCGTCCGGCCGCTCGACTCGCCGGACGCGGTCACGGTCGCGCGCTCGAACATGGTTCTCTATACGCCTGTGTGGTCGCCCGACAGCAATCAGGTCTGCTATCGCGATGTCCACCGGGATTTCTGGTGCGTCGGCGCGGCCGGCGGCTCGCCGCAGCGCGTGCTGCAGGATGTCACCTGGGCGCAGATCGCGCCAAACGGCCGCGACATCTACTTCATCCGCGTCTTCGAGAACCGTCCGTGGCTCTACCGCAGCGCTTCGGGGGGAAATCCAGCGCGTGTGGGCAGCGAAAGCTGGCCGTTGGATTCGACGGGGCTGTCGCCCGTATCGCCGGATGGATCGTCGTTGATCGTGACGTTGCGCTCGGGATGCTGGCTCGTCTCTTTGCCGGGCGGCGAACGCCGCGCGATTCCGTCCGATCCATCAGCGCGCACGACGTCGATCGCGTGGCTGCCAGACAGCCGCCATATCGCCGCCGTCGAGGAAACGACCACGTTGATCGGCTCGCGCATCGTTATCGAAGACCTGCGAAGCGCCGCGCGCCGCCTGGTGTTCACGACCGCTGATGACGTGCAGTCCGTGACGGCGACACCGGACGGCACCGCCCTTGTCTACGCGGGAGGCGCGGTCGAGCGCGACATCGTCGAGTACACGGGGGATGGGCAGCTCGTTCGATCGGTGGCGGCCTCGTCGCTGCTCGAAGGATTTCCTTCGTGGGCCCGCCGCGGCGATCGTTTCGTCTACCGCGCGGGCGGACCAGGTCAGGTCTCGAGCCTCTGGATGGGCACGCCGGACGGTTCGCCGCCGAGGCTGGTACAGCGGCTCACCGACAGCGTCGTCTCGCAGACGCCGATCTCTCCCGACGGCGCACGCATCGCGTATGCCGACAGCACGGGGATTTACGTCATCGCCGCAACGGGCGGACGCGCGGTGCGTGTCCTGGCGACCACCAACGCCGGCGCGGCGCTCTGCTGGTCGCCCGACGGCGATTGGATCTGGTACTCCGAACGACCGACGGGCCTCGGACGCGTGCCGAGCGGCGGCGGTCATCCACAGCCCATCAACGCGTCGCCCGCAATCCTGACGACCTGCTCCCCGGACGGACGATGGCTGCTGCGGCGAAGCGAGACGGATTTCGTGGTGACGTCCGCGGATGGCAAGACCGACCGCCCCATTGCCAGGGCCGACGAGTACGCCACGCGCGGCAACAACGTGGGTGATCTGAGCGGCCAATTCTCCGGCGACAGCAGTCGCGTGTACATGCTGCGCGTCGACCGGCGCACGATCGATGTCTTCGACGTCGCCAGCGGGCGAAAGCTGCGCTCGATCGCGTTCAACATGCCGGTCGAGGATCACATCGAAAGCTTCTCGTTCGACCCTGACGGCACGCGCGTGCTCCTCACAACCGGCGGCGACCGGGACGATCTCTGGATGGTGAAAGGCTTCGCTCAGCCTGCGGCGTCGTGGAGACGGTGGTTCATGCACTGGGAGGCGCCCGAGCGGTGAGGAGGCGTTCCCGATCCGGACTGACGGCGCTCAACTGTTGGACTGACACGAACAATCCTGGCAGCCGTGCTCGGCGCACGTCCCACAGGAGTCCCGCAGGCGCTTCTTCAGCGCTTCCCGCGCACGAAACACGCGCACCCCGGCGTTGCTCGCGGACAGGCCCCGCTCTTCCGCGAATATCTTCACCGGCGTGCCCTGGACATCGATCGCTTCCAGCGCCTCCGCGTATTCCGGCTTGAGCGTGCCGGCGAGACGCCTGATGCAGCTGCAAATCTCTGACTCGATTTCAGCTTCAGGCGTGGTGCGCGTTTCGAGCTCGCGGGCGAACGCCTCCACGGCGCGTCCTGCCGCCGCCCGTCGACGGAACCGATCGACGGCCGCGTTTCGGAGCGTCCGGTAGAACCACGGGACGAGCCCCTCATCAGCGGGCGCCTGGTCCGGCCGGTCCATGACCTTCACGAACGCATCCTGCAGGATGTCTTCAGCCAGTTGACGATCTCCCACGCGCCGTTCGAGATACCGTAGAAACGCGCGGTGGTTCTCCAGCAGCACTTCGAGCGCGGCGCGCGATTCGTCCCCGACCGGGCCCGAGAGCGTCATCCGCGTCAGTATATCGAGCGGCGGCGGGTGTAATGACCTGGGCGGGCGTGCGTCATCTGTCTGAAGGCCGGCATGACGCCGGCGCCGAAAAGGAGCTTCAGATGTCCAAGAAGAATACCGAGACCCGCCGCCCCGGATGCCGCTGTGGCGTCATTTGCCCGTGCGGCAGCGGCTGCACCTGCTCGCGGTAGGTCGGCCCCGGCGCGCGCCGCGTCCATCGGGCGCGGCGCGGCCTTCGTTCGTGCCTGTGTCGAGTTCAAATCTCCAGCAGATCGCGCCCGAGGATGACCCTGCCGGTAAACCGCGCCGGCGCGACTGCGCGCCGGAAAGCGCGTAAAGTGCTCACCATGAAAACACGCACCTGTGCTGTCCTTCTTTTCAGCCTGCTCCTGCCAGGCGTGGCCTCCGCGCAGTCCTCCGCCGAGCGCGAGATCCTGCCCCTCCTTCACGAGGAGATGGTTGCCGCCAACGCGCACGACACCGATCGGTTCCTTGCCACGTACCTGCATACCCCAGAGCTGGTCTTCGTCATCAACGGCCGTGTCATCCGCGGTTTCGACAGCCTGCGCGAGCAGCAGCTCCAATGGTGGAACCAGGGAAAGAGTGATGTGGTGTACAGCGAGCAGGCGCCGCCTCGGTTCCAGCGCCTCGCCAACGACACGATGCTGGTGACGGAGCAACTCGCGTCCCGGCGCACCGGACCGGACGGGAAGCCGATGGAGGGAACGTTTGCCGTCTCGGCGATCTGGCGGCGCC
>JAICSD010000179.1 GCA_025937075.1 Vicinamibacteria bacterium
CGACGTTGGGTGGTCCAGGGAGAGCGCTCCCGTTCGCGGCGCCGCGCCGCCCGACCTCTTCCCATGTTGCCTGCATGTCACGAACGAGCAGACAGAGATGATGCATCGTGCCGAGCCGCGCGCGATCAGGACGGGTCGCCGTCAGCATGTACTCGAGATACTCGGTTCCGTCGGGCACGCGCATGTTGATCCACTGCGTGACGCCTTCAGGGCGGCCGCCCCGCCAGATTTCCGAGAAGCCCAGCGCGTCGCGGTAGAACGCGTGCGCGGCCTGCTCGTCGCGCACGGTGAGGCCAGCATGCAGAATCCGCGTCGAGAGAGCGCGCGCGCTCGACGCCGAGCTCGCGGGTGGAGGCCAGTCCGCCTGGACGAATTCGATGCTGTGCCCGTCCGGATCAGCAACACGAATGGCGGATGCGTCCTCTTCCCCGCCCTTCTGCACGCGCACCCCACGGGATGACAGATAGTCGCCGAGCGCGTTCCGATCGGGCGTCTCGAACGCGAGATGCGAGAGCCGCTCGTCGTCGCCGGGGCGCAGATTCGGCTGCAGGATGACGCGCTGGCGCGCTCCGACGGCGAACACGATCCGCGAGGCGTCAGCTGTCGACTGCTCGCTGAGGCCGAGCGTGCCGCCGTAGAAGCGGCGCGCCGCGGCGGCATCGCTGACCCGAAGCGCGATATGGCTGATGCCGGTGATCCTCGGACGCGGCGTGCGCGCGGGGCTCTGCCGGCCCGCGAACCCCGACAGCGCGGCAACGCAAAGGATCACCGACACGCCGCGGCGTGTGCTCGAACTGGGAAGGTGCATAGTACAATCTTTTCATGCCGTTGACGATTGTCGTACGGCTCGGGCTCAATGCGCTCCGCCGGAATCTTACCCGGACGCTGCTCACGATGCTTGGCGTCATGATCGGCGTCGCCTCGGTGATTGCCATTGTCGCGCTCGGCACCGGCGCGAAAGTGACGATCGAGGATCGCATCACGTCGGCCGGCGCGAACATGGTGACCGTGCGGGCGGGCAACCGCACCATCGGCGGCGTCCGGCTCGGCATGGGCGCGTCGAGCAGGCTGACCGCCCAGGACGCCGACGCGATTCGCGGGCTGCGCAACGTGCGCTACGTCTCCCCTGGACTCAGCACGCGCCAGCAGGTCGTCGGCGAGGGGGAAAACTGGTCCACCTCCGTTGAGGGATGCGGGGCGGAGATGTTGCTCATCCGGAACTGGGAGCTGCGCGACGGGGCGTTCTTCCGGACCGACGACGTCAACACGGCTCGCAAAGTCGCGGTGCTTGGAGCCGTCGTCCGCGACATGGTCTTCGGCTCTGGCGTGAATCCGGTGGGTCAGTACGTGCGGATCGGGCTGGTGCCGTTTCGCGTCGTGGGCGTGCTCGCCCCGCAGGGCGATACCTCAGGTGGCCAGGACCAGGACGACACGATCTACGTGCCGTACACGACGGTCCAGAAGCGGCTGATGGGCGTCACGTACATCGATCGGATCACGATGAGCGCGGCGTCGCCGGACGTCGTCTCACTGGTCACCGACAATACGACGCGGCTGCTGCGGATTCGCCACGAGATCGCGCCGGACGCGCCCGACGATTTTCGCGTCCGCAATCTCCAGGAGATCGCGGAGCTGCGAAGCGCTGGCGCCGCGACGATGACGTGGCTCCTCACCGGCATTGCCGCCGTCTCGCTCATCGTTGGCGGCATCGGCATCATGAACATCATGCTGGTGGCCGTGACCGAGCGGACCCGCGAGATTGGGATCCGGACCGCGATCGGCGCGCGTCAGCGCGACGTGCTGCTGCAGTTCCTCGTCGAAGCGTCGCTGATGAGCGCAGGGGGCGGGGTGCTCGGGGTACTGCTCGGTATCGGCGTCGCACACGCGACGACCGCGTGGTTCGGCTGGCCGACGAGCATTCCAGTCTCCGCCGTCGTCATCGCGTTCGCATGTGCCGCGGCTGTCGGAATCGCGTTTGGATTCCTGCCCGCGCGCCGCGCTGCAGCCCTCGATCCGATCGACGCGCTGCGATTCGAATAAATGGCGGCCGCCCTACGCGACCAGCTAAAACAGCCCACTGCCTAACGGCGCGTCGCGGTCCGGCGCGACGAGGATCACGTGCCCGTTCTCGTCAGGCACTCCCAGCGTCAACACTTCGGATAGAAACGGTCCGATGCGCTTCGGCGGGAAATTCACGACCGCGAGCACCAGCCGGCCGTGAAGCGTCTCCTTCGAGTAGTGCTCCGTCAACTGCGCTGAAGACCGCTTCATGCCAATCGTCGGACCAAAGTCGATCGTCAGCCTGAAGGCCGGCTTGCGTGCCTCGGGAAAGTCGTCCGCCTGAACGATGCGGCCAACTCGGATATCCACTTTCTCGAAATCCGCGAACGAAATCGTCACGATGTGCTGTTCGCCGTAGCCACGAGCGTCTCGATGTCGCGGTACTCGCGCCAGTGTCGAACGCTCACGGACAGAAACCCGGCGGCCGGAATAGCGAGAATGACGCCGGATGCGCCACCCACGGCGGCGCCCGTCCAGATCGTCAGGATCACCGCTGCGGTGGAAAGGTGCATTCCGCGGCGGACGAGACGTGGGTACACGACATAGTCCTGCACGCACCGAAGGGCTGCGAGGAACAGGATCGCGGGAACAAGGCGGTCCCCGGCCTGCGAACAGACGACCAGGAACGCCGTCAGCGGGCCCAGTGCGGGCACCAGCTCCAGGACGCCTGCCAGGACGCCGAGGGAGACGGCGGACGGGATCCGCAACAACGCGAACCCGGCCACGCAGACGAGACCCACGATGAGCGCCGCGCCAACCTGCGCGCGCACGTATCCGGCGAGGGCGCTGTTGACGTCGCGCAGGTATTCCTCCGCGCGCCACTGCAGATGTCCGCGAGGCAGCACGCGAAGCGCGGAGCGCTGGAAGATCGGCGCGCCCGTGAGCAGGAGAAACGCGATCACGGGCGCGATGGCGAGCCATCCGGCGTAACGCGCGGCGTGGATGCAACCGGCGAGCGTCGCGCGCGCTTCGCGCTCGAGCGACGCGGCCGCACGCGACGTGAAGACTGCACCCGCGTGCTGAATGGGCGCCGGCAGCGGCGCGCGCGCCAGCACGCGATCGAGCGGCACGATGCTGCCGCCGCTGAACAGATGATTCACCCCGGCGGGTGCCGTGACGTTCACCCAATGGACGACGTCATGCTTCGAAACGCGCCACAGCAGGAATCCGGGCCCGAAGATGAGCAGGTACAGCAGCAGGATCGCCGTCGCGGTTGAAACGGGTCGCCGGCGGCGTCCGCGGCGGACGCGGCGTCGAACCGCGGCGACGGCGGGCGCCAGCAGGTATGCGAAGAAGACAGAGAGCAGCAGGAGGACGCCGGTGCCCTCGATGACCCGCAGCATTCACATTACATTATGTGAGAAATGAATCGTCGCGGAGAGCATGTTGCGCTTGGCATCTGGCTGATGTGCGCGGGTTCGGTCTACGCGCAGCAGCCGCGCGAGCTGCGCTGGGCCGGGGATCCGGAGGGCGGAGCTCCCTACGTCGAGGCCGATCCCGCGGATCCGGCGAAGCTCGTGGGGTTCGATGTCGAGATCGCGGACGTCATCGCGCGCGGCACGGGGCGGGTTCCGCGCTTTACGTTCGTCACCTTTACATCCATCGATCAGTCCGTCGAGCGCGGTGACGCCGACATCGGCCTCAGCGGAATCGAAGACACGCCGGCGCGGCGCGCCGCGATGGCGCCGACGATTCCCTATTATGAGTTCCACGAAGTGCTGACCGTCCGGGACGGCGATGCGGCGTCGCTCGAGACACTCCGCGAGCTCGCGGGACGCCGGGTAGGCACGCTCGGCGGAACGATCGCCTACGAAATCCTGCTCGATGCGGCCCGCCGCTATGGCGTTCAGCCTGTCTCGTACGACGATGACGTGCACCCGTACAGCGATCTGCTGCTGGGGCGGGTCGACGCCGTGCTGCTGGACAACGTGCTCGCGGAGCGGCGCCAGCGCGCGATGCACGGGATGACGATCCAGCCGGCCGTCGTCGCCGTCGGCCATTACGTCGGCGTGTTGTCGCAGCGGAACGAGGACCTCCGTGCGGCGGCCAACGAAGCGTTGCGCGCCGCCATGCGCGACGGCACGCTCGAGCGGATCTTCAGGAAATGGAACGTGTGGAACGACGATCAGCGCACGCTCTACGCGGCGCTGCTCGCCGGCCAGCCCGTTCCGCCCGTCTCAGGGACGGATGCGCGCGTGGGAGGCGCCGCATCGATGTCGCGATGGCAGGCGGCGCGCGAGTACTTGCCGTCGCTGCTGCGCGCGGCTGGCGTCACGCTCATCCTCTCGTGCCTCGCCATGGCCGCGGCGGTCGCGCTCGGCGTCGGCATTGCGACGGGCCGGGTGTATGGGCCGTCGTTCGCGCGCGCCGGCCTGACCGGGTACGTCGAGCTGATGCGGGGCACGCCGATCCTCCTGCAGCTCTTCGTCATCTACTACGGGCTGGCCGCCGCGATCCGGCTGCCCGCGTTCGCCGCCGCGCTCGTCGGCCTCGCGCTGAACTACGCCGCGTATGAAAGCGAGATATACCGAGGCGCGCTCGAAGCGATTCCCGCCGGACAGCTCGAGGCCGCGCGCACGCTCGGCCTCACCGAGCGCCAGGTCCTGACGCTCGTCCGCGGCCCGCAGGCGTTTCGTCTCGCGCTCGCGCCGATGACGAACGACTTCGTGGCGCTGTTGAAGGACTCCTCGCTCGTCTCCGTGCTCACGGTCATGGAGCTCACGAAGCAGACGCAGGTCTTCGCCACCAATCTGGGGAGCTGGCTGCTCCCCGGATCGATGTGTGCCGCCATGTACCTGGCGATGTCGCTGCCAATGGCGGCAGCCGCCAGACGACTCGAACGCCGATGGAACGCACCGGGCCAGTGAGCGATCCTGTTCTTCGGGTGCGCGGACTGCGTCTGCGCCGCGGCCCGCGCGACATCCTCAACGGCGTCAGCTTCGACGTCGCGAAAGGATCCATTGTCGCGTTGATGGGGCCGTCGGGCTCCGGGAAGACGACGATCCTCCGTGTCCTCGCCGCGTTGGAGCGCTTCGATGACGGGCACATCGAGATCGACGGCCTCACGATCGGCGATGGACACCCGCTCTCGCACGCGCTGTTGAAGGAGCTTCGCGCGCGGATCGGTCTCGTGTTCCAGTTCCATCACCTCTTCGCTCATCTGACCGCGCTGGAGAATGTGACGCTTGCGCCGATGCACGTGCAGCGCGTGGGTCGGGCCGATGCGGAG
This sequence comes from Vicinamibacteria bacterium, assembly GCA_025937075.1. The sequence continues at coordinate 5,291 of JAICSD010000179.1, forward strand.
GGCCGCGCGATGACCCTGCTGAAGACCCTCGGCGTCGAGCATCGTGCCCGCGCCTTTCCGCGCGAGCTGTCGGGTGGCGAAGCGCAGCGCGTCGCGATCGCGCGCGCGCTGGCCGTCGATCCGCCGGTCCTCATGATGGATGAGCCTACGGCGTCGCTCGACCCGCCACGCCGCGACGAACTGGGACAGTTGCTGCGCGGCCTCGCATCGCAAGGCCGCGCGATCCTCATCTCAACGCACGACGAGCCCTTCGTGCGCGGGTGGTGTCACGAGCAGGTTCGGCTTCAGGAAGGCGCGATCGAGGAGAGGCGGCCCTGAAAGGGCCGCCCGACGAACGTAGCGCGGGCCTTCAAGGCCCGCGATCACTTCGCAAGCGGATCGGGCCTGAGCTGGAAGTGCATCACTTTGCTCTGTGTCCCCTTCCCGGTCTCCATGTGGAACGGCGCGCGGGTGCTCACCGTCGCCCACAACCCGCGCCCCTTCCATCCCGCGCGCGGATCATCGATTCGGCCGTCCATCCATTTCGTGTAGAAGCCGAGCGGATACGGCACGCGCAGCACGACCCACTTGCCGTCCTTCAGCACGAGCAGTCCTTCGGAGGCGTTGCCCGTGTCGATGGGCGTATTCGCGCCAAGGCCGAGCGTATCGAACTGATCGACCCACGTGTAGTAGCTCGCCTCGGCGCTTCCCGAGTCGGTAACGCCCTTCAGTTGCGGAAGCGGCTCCGGGTACAGCGTCCAGCCTTCAGGGCAGTGCTGGCCGGTCGCCGTCGGGCCGTTCAGTGGACCCTTGCACTTTCTGCGATCGAAGCTCGCCATGTGCCCGCTTGCGAGCGCCGCCCACACGACGCCATTTCGATCCACGTCCATGCCGCGTGGAGAGAATCCATGAACGGACGCCTTGGGATTCGTCGCGGGCGGCTCGTAGACTTCGACGAGCGCGGTCTCGGGCGGATGCGGGCCGGGATTGAGCCGGAGAATCGCTCCCGGGAATCCAAGCACCGATCCCCAGATCGAGCCGTCGGGCGCGGGCGAGACAGCGTAGAACCCTCCCCCGCCGTATCGCTTGTCCTTCGCGGGATCGAGCGGCTGATCCGGCTCGACGTACTCGTCGCGCCTGCCGTTCCCGTTGGTGTCCATGATGAGCGCGGTCCAGCCCTGCGACGCCGCTTCATCGCCGGTCTGATCGAACATCTTCGTGTTCAGCCACCCGACGACCGCGCCGCCGCCGCTCGTCCACAACGTCCGGTTCGCGTCTTCCGCGAACATGAGGTGATGTGTGCTGAAACAGGTGCTGATGTGCGTCAGCCTGCCCGATTTCGGATCGTAGACCGCGAGGTGCCGGCCGGCGCGCTGCAGCGGATAGAGCTTCGCTGATGGATGCGTCGATCCCGCCTTGCAGAAATCGGGGTTGTCGGGCGGCCGGACGGCGGAGGTGATCCAGACGCGTCCGGTCTCGTCGAACATCGGATTGTGGACGTTGTTCCTGCTCGTCCACAACACGTCATTGCCCCAGTAGGGGGAGGGCTGCAGCATCATCGGGCTCGTCGGCTGCGTGTTCGGATCGCGCACCGTGAGCTTCACCTGGCTCACGCTGTTGTGGACGGGATCGAGCACCGGGAGGTAGTCCTTGCTCAGTTCCATCGCGCCGTAAATCAGGCCGTTCGCGTTCAGCGCCGGGTGCCTGCGGTCGGTCGAGACTTCGTCATGGAGATAGCCGGTCGGGTCCGCCCAGTCCCACTCGGTGATGACGACATTGCGCTCGACGCCCTGCGGCCGCGGCGGTGCCGACGGCAGCTCGCCGGCAGCAATGCGATCCGTCCAGTCGCCGAACATCGCGAGCGCGCGCTTCGCGCCGAACTGGTTGAGCGTACTGATCATGTTGACGCCGGCCTGGCCGGACTGAAGGCGCCGCTGCCACGCGTCAGCCGAATTCTCGAACCGTCCGAGCGCGGGCAGCAGCTCGCGCGTCGCCTTGGTCCCCAGCTGGTGGCACGCCGTGCAGCCGCCCGACTTCAGGTTGCGAATCCACTCCGCCTGGCTGCCGATGTTGGGCGAGATGCCGTTGCCGGTCGGACCCGTGCCCGGGAACTCCTTCTTGTCCGGCACGCTGATGAGCGAGAGCCAGTAGCCTGCTGGATAGTACTGGGCCGCTGCGTGCGCGTCTGGCGCGACGACGGCCTTCAGGTTCAGCGTCTTCCCTGGAGACGTCGATGTTTTCGGCGAGTCCACGAGCCCGTAGCCGCGTACCCAGACCGAGTACGTGGCCTTCGGAAGGTCGGGCAGGAGATAACGGCCGCGGTCGTCGGTCACGACGATCCGGACGAACCGCGTCGGCAGCTCCGTCGTTTCGGCGATGACCCAGACGCCTGCTTCCGGTCCCTTCGCGCCCGTCACGACGCCGCCGATGTCATCGGCATCGATCGCGACCGCGTCGCTCGACGCTTGACGCGCGCTGGTGCTGACAGCGATGGATGCGGCCATGAGTGCGGCGCCCGCCGCGGCAGAGAGCACTCTCATCGTCTTCATAGAGCCTCCGCGATGTGTGCCGAAGATTCTGGCGATTGTAGCGCAGCAGACGTAGGGCACGCCTCTGTGTCCAGGTGTCCTCAGCGGCAGCTACGGCGCGATGACCCGCAGCTTTGGATAGTACGTCCGATAGTGCCGCGCGTCACGCGTGAGGAGGGTGTGACCGGCGATCGCGGCGTGGGCGCCGATGTAGAAATCGGGTAAAGGCCGATCGTCGGGTGCCTTCGCGGCGCCTGTACGCCAGGAACGCCTTGCCCGCGAGAAAACCGGCTTCCCAGGGGAGCGGTTCGCGCACGAAATAGTCGGCAGGCAGCGCATCGTCCAGATCCTCGATGCTGTCGAACGCAATCGAGACTTCCGCATAGACGAGCGGATTGATCACGAGAGGCCCCTGCTCGGCGGCCTGCGCCAGCATCGACGCCGACCAGTCGAGCCATTCGTCGTCTTCCGCCATGACGTCGATCAGCACGTTGCTGTCGACGAGCGTCGACATGTCAGTCGCCCCGCGTGAGCGCCATGATCTGGTCGGTCGTCATGCGCGTGCTCGCGCGACCGCGCAGGTGCATCG
>JAICSD010000014.1 GCA_025937075.1 Vicinamibacteria bacterium
TCCGGATGCTCGATGCGCAGATGCACTGGGTCGTCGAACCCGGCATATTTCGTGTGATGGTCGGCAGCTCATCGAAGGATATCCGCTTGCGCGGTGAGCTGAGGGTGCGATGACGATCTCCCGCCGGGCGTTCGTCATCTCCGCGCTCGCATCGATTGCCTCGCGCCAGGCGGGCCGTCCACAGGAGGCGCGCCCGCGACCACGCGCGTCGCAGCTCGCGTGGCAGCGCGACGAGCTGGCCATGTTCCTCCACTTCGGTGTGAACACCTTCACGGATCGCGAGTGGGGAGACGGCAAGGAGGATCCCGCGATCTTCGCTCCGTCGAACCTCGACGCCCGGCAATGGGCGCGAACGGCGCGTGCCGCCGGCTTCCGCGCGATGATTCTGACCGCGAAGCATCACGACGGGTTCTGCCTCTGGCCGAGCAGAACCACGGCGCACACGGTCGCGAGGAGTCCGTGGCGGGCGGGCCACGGCGATGTCGTACGGGAATTCGTGGATGCCTGCCGCGCCGAAGGGCTGCGGCCCGGCCTGTATCTATCGCCCTGGGATCGCAACAATCCAACGTACGGCGATTCACCGCGCTACAACGATCTCTACTGCGATCAGCTGACGGAGCTGCTGACGAATTACGGGACGATCGCCGAGGTCTGGTTCGATGGCGCCAACGGCGAGGGCCCGAACGGCAAGCGCCAGGTGTACGACTGGACCCGCGTGTGGGCACTCGTGCGCCGCCTGCAGCCGGACGCCGTGATCTTTTCGGATGCCGGGCCGGACGTCCGCTGGTGCGGCAACGAGAAGGGGGAAGCAGGCGATCCGAACTGGTCGACGGTCGACCCGGAGGCGGTGACGGTTCCGGGCGCATCGGGCCCTGGCGTCTCGCGCGCGCTGCAGCACGGCGATCCACACGGAACCGTGTGGCGCCCCGCCGAAGCGGACGTCTCAATTCGTCCGGGCTGGTTCCATCATCGCGCGGAAGACAACCGCGTCCGCACGAGCGAACAGCTGTTCGATCTGTATCTCAGCTCGGTGGGGCGGAACTCGAAGCTGCTGCTCAACGTGCCGCCGGCGCATGACGGCCTGCTGAGCGAACCGGATATCGCCAGCCTGAACGGCTTTCATCAGCATCGGACCGCACGGTTCGCAGCCGATCTCGCCGCGGGCGCGCGTGTCAGATGGCAGGCCGACGGGCGTGCGGCCGACATCGATTTGGGACGTCGCGTCACCGTCGCTTTGGCGCGCCTCGAAGAGGACATCACGCAAGGACAGGTCGTCGCGGCGCACTCACTGCTCGGATCCGACGGCGGTCCCTGGCGCCTGCTGGCGCGAGGCACCACAATCGGCTACGCGCGCATCCACCGGTTCGAGCCGACGCCCGTCCAGCGAGTCCGGCTCGTGATCGACGAGGCGATCGCGCCTCCGCAAAAGCTCGCGATCAAGCTTTACTGACGCGGGTCAATGCCGGCTGATCGCTTCGCTATCTGTCAATGCCGGCTGATCGCTTCGCTACTTGTCAATGCCGGCCGATCGCTTCGCTATCGGTGAATGCCAATGCTGACAGTAACTCAGTCCCGCATTCGACATTGACAACTGATTCGGCCGGCATTGACAAGGAATGCAGCCGGCATTCAGCCTTGACAAGGATCAAATCAGAGCGACCTGCTCTGTCGTCGGCTCCGCTCAACAGTACCAGGGCTCGTTCAGATACGGCACCGTCGCGCGCGAGGGGAGCGGCGGGTGCGCCGGAGCGGTGAGGCCCGCCGCGGCGTGAGCCATGTCCCACGCCGCCCGGAACATCTCTTCGCGAGGTTGAGTGAGGCGCGCGCCGGCGCGCTGTTCGAGCTCCTGCTGCAGCGCGTCGACGCGCGCATCCTGGTGACGCCAGACGTGCGTCAAGGATCCCGCATCGAATCGTACGACCGTCCGCCGTATCTCGTCGAGCTCGAGCATCCTCGATCCGTCGGGTATCAGCAGTCGAATCGCATATTGAATCGGCGCGACCGCAGGCACCAACCGGAGACGGCGGATCGTGTCCAGCATGTCGCGGTAGCTCTCGAGCGTCGTCCAGGGCGTGAACGCGACGAATGTCGGGGCGAGCGCAAGACCGATTCGCTCGAAATCATCGACGACTGCCTCGACGTCCGCGCGCGTATGCCCTTTTTCGAGCTTCGCCAGCACATCGTCGTCGAATGACTCCACCGCGGCCGTCACGAACGCGCAACCAGTGTCGCGAAGGCGCGGGAGCAGGTCGCGGTGACGTCGCAGATGCTCGACCTTAATCGTGACGTCGTACGAGACGCCGGCGTGCGCACGCGCGAGCGCCTCCACGATCGCCATCGCGTGACGCGGACCGTTGAAGAAATCGGGATCCCCGAACGTGATGTGCTGGGCGCCGGCGCGCACCTGCGCCGCGATGTCCGCGAGCACCACGTCGACCGGCACGATCCGGAAACGTCCCTCGTAGATCGGCACGATTGGACAGTGGCGGCAGCGGTGCTTGCAGCCACGGCTCGCCTCCGTGTAGCCGACGATTCGGCGCGCGTCGCCCACCTGAAGCGATGCGTATCTCGCGAGCGGCGGCAGATCGCGACGATCGGGCGGAATGAAGTCGAGGCGGGGAATGTCTTTGGCCCGACGGGGCGCTTCCGCCTGAAGGCGCGGAGCTTCCGCCTCAAGGCGGAAGCCACGGCGCGCGAGTGCCACGAGATCGGCTTCGAACTCCGGCCCGAGGATCGTCTGGATGCCGCGCTCGCGCAGCACCGCCGCGTTCAGCGGCGCGTAGAGGCCGTACGCGCACAGATGGGCCGACGAATTGAGCACCCGAACGCGATCGATCATCGGAAGCGCCAGCCGCGTCGCCGTGTGCATCGGCAGGAAGAACGCCACGAGACCCGCGCGCCGGACGGCTGCTTCGTCGAGCTTCGTTCGCGTGAGGTCCGCGCACGCGACCTCGAATCCTGCCTCGCGCAGCCACGCCGCTGGTGATGCGAGCCCGAACGGCTGACGGCCGAGGTCGTAGGTCGAGAGGAGAAGAACTGTCAATGCCGGATCTCTGTCGCTCGTCAATGGCCGGTACTAACGCGTGTCAATGCCGGGATCCTGATGCCCACATTCAGAGAAGTATCACAATCCAGCAGTCGGCATTGGCATTGACACGAATGCAGCCGGCATTGACAAGCAGCGCAGCGATCAGCCGGCATTGACAAGCGTCAGCGACCGGCATTGACAGATTTCCACTGTATCTCTGGCGCGCGATAGAAGTTGACGCCGAGTGCCGTCCAGCGCGGACCCTGCGCCCCGAGCCGTCCGGTGAACGCCTTCCAGTCGTGGCTGGACGCCGGCGCCCAGCCGAGCTCCGCGAGCGCGGCGATCCGCGGAAACGCCATGAACTCCAGGTCGTGAACCGTCGCGACCGTCTCCGACCAGAGCGGCGCTTCGATGCCGAGGATCTTGTCCGCGGGGACGCCGCCGTCCTTGTCCGGATCCCAATCGTACGTCTTCTGCACGCTGACGAGCCCCGCCCACCTGAGGCCGAGCACGGTCCCCTCGTCGTACTTCATGTCCAGGTAGACGCGATTGGCCGGCGACAGGATCAGCCGCGGCGACGCGGCGAGCTGCGCCCGCGACGCGTCCGGTCTCCAGTGCTGGACGATGGAGCTGGGGAGCAGCGTGGCGGCGGCAATCTCGTCCCAGCCAATCATCTGCTTGCCGTGCGACTGGACGATCGTCTGGACGCGCTCCATGAACTGCTTGTACTGATCCGGCGTCAGCGTCTTGACCTCGTCGCCGCCCGCATGAAAGTACGCGCCGGGCGTCATCCCCGCAATCTCCCGCACCACATCGTCGATGAACTTGTACGTGACGTCCTTTTCGACGCACAGCGCGCTGAAACCCACCTCGATGCCGCTGTAGGGCTCCGGCGCGCGGCCGTTGCAATTGAGCTCCGCATAGGACGAGAGCCCTGCGTTCGTGTGCCCTGGCATGTCGATCTCCGGCACGATCGTGATGAACCGATTCGCGGCGTACGCCACGAGGTCCGCGTACTGTTGTTGCGTGTAGTAGCCGCCCGTTCCTCCCCCGACCTCGCTGTGTCCGCCGCGCGTGGTCAGCTCGGGCCAGGATTTGATCTCGATCCGCCAGCCCTGGTCGTCTGCAAGGTGGAGGTGCAGACGGTTGATCTTGTAGAGCGCGAGGAGGTCGATGTAGCGCTTCACCTCCTCCACGGTGAAGAAATGGCGCGCGACGTCGAGCATCGCGCCGCGCCACGCGTACCGCGGGCGGTCGGCGATGTGCGCGCCGGGCAGGAGCGCGGGCCGCGGCTTCGCGAAGTTCGCCGCTTCGTACTCCGAGGCGTACGGCAGGAGCTGCCGCAGCGTCTGGACGCCGTAGAAGACGCCGGCCGGCGACGCGCCGTCGATCCTGATCTCCGTGTCGCCGATCGTCATGTCGTACGATTCGTCCGCGGGCGCGGTACCCGGGGACGAGGGCGCCTTCACAGCCAGCACGATCCGGCTCCCCTGCGGCGCCGCATCGGGGGTCGTCACGGCCGGGCGCGCCCCGCTCGCACGGCCAATCAATTGCGCGGTCAGCGTTGCGATGCGCGCGACCGCCGCGTCGTTCTCCGGCGCAACGATGACGAGCCCCGGCCCGGCGCTGAACTGCACGTTCGATGGCTCGATCGCCGCGGGCGCCGGGAGGATTTCCGTCAGCGGCGACGGAGCGGGCGGCGTTCCGGGCGCGGCTGGCTTCGGCGCGCGCGCGCAGGAGAGCGTCAACGCGAGCACGAGGCACAACAGCGAGACTCGACCTCTCAAGCCAACCTCCAACCTCTGCCTAGAGTACACTCACCGCGATGAGCGACGCTGCCCTCGCATCCGTGAACGCGGCCGACGCGCTGGATCGCGGCTTCTTCGGGCACCCGCGCGGCCTCTCCACGCTCTTCTTCACGGAGATGTGGGAGCGTTTCAGCTACTACGGGATGCGCGCCTTCCTCATCCTCTATATGGTGGCGCCTGCGGCAGCCGGCGGCCTCGGGTTCACGGACGCGCACGCAGCATCCATCTACGGCACCTATACCGGAAGCGCCTGGGCCGCGGCGATTCTCGGCGGCCTCGTCGCTGACCGGCTGCTCGGACAGTACCGCACCGTTCTCCTCGGCGGCATCGTGATTGCCGCAGGACATTTCACGCTCGCGTTCAAGACGCTGCCCTTCTTCTACACGGGTCTGGGATTAATCGTACTCGGAACGGGGCTGCTGAAGCCGAACGTCAGTACGCTCGTCGGCTCGCTCTATCCACAAGGCGACGTGCGGCGCGACGCAGGGTTCTCCATCTTCTATATGGGAATCAACCTGGGCGCGTTCATCGGGCCGCTCATCGCCGGCTATCTCGCCCAGCGTGTGAACTGGCACATCGGATTCGCGTCTGCAGGGGTGGGCATGGCCTTCGGCGTGGTTCAGTACGTGCTCGGACGCCAGCGTCTGAAGGCGGGCATCGCCCGGCTTGGACAGAAGCCGGACGCCGCAACGGCGGATACGAAGGCGGCTCGCCACACTGCCGGGACGCGCCGTGGCTTCAGCCGCGAGGAATGCCAGCGGATTGGCGCGATCGTGATCTTCTTCCTGGCGGCCGTGCTCTTCTGGGGCGCGTACGAGCAGGCGGGATCGACGCTGAACCTGTTCGCGGATCGGTACACGCGCCTCGAGATGTTCGGCTTCGCCTTCCCGTCATCATGGTTCCAGTCCGTGCAGCCGGTGTTCGTCATCGTGCTGTCTCCGATCTTCGGGTGGCTCTGGCTGCGCCTCGGGCGGCACGAACCATCCGTGCCCGCGAAGTTCGCGTGGGGACTACTCTTCATGGGACTCGCCTTCTTCGTGCTCGTACCCGCCGGTGCGATGGCGAGCGGCGAAGGCGTCCGCGTGAGCCCGTGGTGGCTCGTCGCGTCCTACTTCGTCTCGGAGCTCGGCGAGCTGTGCATCAGCCCGGTCGGCCTCAGCGCCGTCACGAAGCTCGCGCCGCTGCGGATCGTCGGGCTCATGATGGGCGTATGGTTCCTGTCGAATGCTTTCGGCAACAAGCTGGCAGGCTGGGCGGCGGGGTTCTTCAGCTCGATGCCGCTCAATATGCTGTTCGCCTATGTCACGACAACGCTGCTCGTGGCGGCGGGCGTGATGTTCGTGTTGATCAGACCGAGTAAGCGGCTGATGGGGAGTACGCGATAGCGTGGGTTCGAGGTCGCGGGGGTGACCGAGAAAAAACATGGTCCTCGAAAAATACAAGCAGAAACGCAACTTCACGTCCTCACCAGAGCCGCCGGGCGATCCCAAGCTCGCCGCCGAGCGCGCGCGCAAACAGTCATCCGGCGAAGGACGCTTCTTCTGTGTCCAGAAACATCTCGCCAGCCATCTGCACTACGACTTCCGCCTCGAGCACAGGGGCGTGCTGCTCTCGTGGGCCGTCCCAAAGGGACCATCGCTCGATCCGAAGACGAAGCGGCTGGCGATGCACGTCGAAGATCATCCGATCGAGTACGGCACGTTCGAAGGCGTCATTGCCGAAGGGTATGGCGCCGGCATCGTGATGCTGTGGGATCAGGGGACGTGGACGCCCGAGTCGCCGGATGTCGACGCTGCGCTGAAGAAGGGGGATCTCAAGTTCACCCTCGATGGCTACAAACTGAAAGGATCGTGGGTGCTCGTGCGGACCGGCGGCCGCTACCCGGGCGGAAGCGGCGACCGATCATGGCTGCTGATCAAGCACCGCGACGACTGGGCGGGCGACGTGGATATCACGGAGTTCGCCCCGAAGAGCATCAAGAGCGAAGGGGACTTCGAAGACATCCTCGCGCAGGATCGGCCCGACGTCTGGACGTCGAACCGCCCCGCTCCGGCGAAAGGCGGCGACGCCGGCGCGATGCTCGCGAAGATCATCGAGCGCGCAGCCGCAATCAAGGCCGAGAGAGAGACAGCCGCGAGCGCGCCCACCTCCAGAAAGGCCGCAGCGCGTGCAGTGACGAAGAGACCCGCCGCGCGAAAGAAGGCGGCACCAAAGAAGCGCGCGAGATAGTGCGCGAGCGATTCGCCGAGCCGCACGCGAACGCGCGCTACGCCGATCGCGGTGCGGCGAGCGCCGCAACCGCCGTCGCCAACGCCGACGGATGCACCGGCTTGATCAGGTACATCTGGAAGCCTGCCGCAAGCGCCCGCTCCCGCTCGTCGTCGCGCGCGTGCGCGGTGACGGCGGCCGCTGGCAGTGCCGCGAGACGTGCGGACGGCATCGATCGGACGTTCCGAATCAGCTCGTAACCGTCGTGGTCCGGCATGGCGATGTCGGAGAGCAGCAGATCGACGTCCGTGTGCGCGAGCGTTTCGAGCGCCTCGGGCGCGGACGCCGCGCAGATGACCGTCGCTCCGCACGATTCGAGCGCCGCCGCCATGACTTCCCGCGCGTCCGGCTCGTCGTCCACGAGCAGGACGTCGATGCCGTCCAGCGCCGGCATCGGCAGTGGCTGATCCGTGCCCGCGCCAGCCGCGCTCGCGCTCACGTGCCGTGCCGAGGCAAGTGCGCCAGCGGGCAGCGTGACCGTGAACGTGGCGCCGCGCCCGGGCCCGTCGCTTTCGGCGCGAATCGTACCGCTCTGTGCTTCGACCAATTGACGTGAGATGAACAGCCCGAGCCCAAGCCCGCCGGCGACACGCGTCGGCGCGCTGTCGGCCTGACGGAAACGCTCGAACACGTGCGGAAGAAACGCGGGATCGATGCCGCCGCCGGTGTCGATGACGCGCACGCGGGCGGTACCGTCCGCCGCCTTCACGTCCACGGAGATCTTGCCGCCCGACGGCGTGAACTTGACCGCGTTGGAGAGGAGGTTCGAGAAGACCTGCTCGAGGCGCCGCGGATCGGCGAACACGCTGATGCCAGAGGGGGCGTCGAGGTTGACCTCGACTTCCTTCGATGCGGCCAGCGGCATGATCGCCTCGACCGTGCCCCGAAGGTTCTCGCCGAGGTCGACGTCCTGCGGATCGAGCGATGCGCGCCCGGCGACGATCCGCGACACGTCGAGCAACTCCTCGATGAGGCGCCCCTGCCGCGTCGCGTTGTTGAAGATGGCTTCGACGGCGCGCTGCGTGCGGCTCGCGTCGACGGCGCCGCTCTTCAGCATCGCGGCCCACCCGAGCATCGCGTTCAGCGGCGTCCGCAGCTCGTGCGAGATCGTCGACAGGAAGTCGTCCTTGGACTGATTCGCCGTTTCCGCCTCCGAACGCGCCCGCTCGGCCGTCTCGTACAACCGCGCGCGATCGAGCGCCTGCGCGCAGTGGTGCGCGACGGAGGTCAAGACAGCCGCGTACTCCTCGTCGAAGTTCAGCGGCACCGTGAAGTGGAACGACAGGACGCCGAACACCGCGCCGTCGACGAGCAGCGGCAGCGTCGCCGACGACTCGTAACCGCCGTCCGCCGCGATCGAAGCCGACTGCGGATACTTTGCCTGCCATTCGCCGAACGATCCCACGAACACGGGACGCTGTGTCTGCGCCGCGGCGGTCGCACACAGCCCTTTCACCGCGGGAAACCGCCGTTGTGCGTCGACGGCCTCCGATCCATGTTCGTCCGCGTGCAGCGTCTCGAAGCGAGTGCCGCCGTCGATCAGCATCGCGACGGATCCCGTCGAGGCGCCGACGACGACCTTGCCGAGGCGGACGATGGTCTTTGCGACGGCGCTGAGCGAAACCGCCTCGGACAATCCGGCGCTGAGCGCATAGAGACGGCTCGTCCGCACGGCGAGCGCGCGGTATTTCGCCTCGCTCTGGCGCAGCGCTTCTTCGGCCTTCTGGCGTTCGTGCAGCTCGCGATCCGCGCGGATGCGGAGCGCCTCTGCCTCGCTGCGCGCGCGCTCGGCGGTTTCGTATCCGCGCGCACGCTCGAGCGCCAGGGCGACGTAGCGTCCCGCCGGCATCAGGAGCTCGCGCCGCTCGTCCCCCTTCGATCGTTGCGGAATGCTCAGCAGCACCGCTCCCAACGAGCGGCCAGACGAGGCGAGCGGGATCACGAGATCGCCCGTGAGCGCCTCGAACGGCAGATCGGCCATTGCTCCCTTCGATTCGACAACGACCAGATCGCGGCGGCGCATGGCATCGGCGATGGGCGACGGAGACCCGATCGGCCAGCGCCGGCCGAATCCGCCGGTCTCGTCGCCGTAGCCGAGCGTCTGCACCACCTGCCATTCGGTCCCGTCGTCGGACAGGAGAAAGAGCGCGCCTGCGCCGGCTTCTGCCGCGTGGAGCAACTCGGGGAGACACGCGCTGGTGACGTCTGCCGCCGTTCTCGTCTGCAGCAGCGCGGCGGTGAGCTGCTGGAGGCGATCCGTTTGTCCCAGCCGATGCTCGGCCTGCGCGCGCGCGTCGCGTTCGATTTCGGCTCGCCCGCGAAACTGTCGGAACGCGGCGCACACGAGGAAGGCGGCGGCCACCGACAGGACGAGCGCCGCCGCGGTTGCCCAATCGCCGGCGTCGAGCGGCCAGATCGATCGCAGGGCGCCGTATGCGGCCGCCGCGCCGCCGCCCACGCTGGTTAGCAGCGCGGCACGAAGACCCACGAGCCACGATGCCGCGGCCACGACCAGCGGCAGCGCGGGCAGAGCCACGCCGTTGCCGGCGAACACATGAAGCGCGTACTCGAAGGCCGCGGATGCGGCGAGCACGCCAGCCCCGACGGCGTACTCCGGCCCCCGCGAGCGATGTCCGGCGCTGCTCATTCGGTCAATCGTCCGTCATCCCAGGGAACACGCCGTGAAAAAAGTACGCGCCACGGGCTGTCCCAGGATCGGCTGAGCTTGTGATTCGACGCGCATCGGCGGAACGGCTCGCGCAACAGACACGGTATTCCGGAGTCCGCATCTGGCACGGAACCTGCCGTCAACGCCGCGTCGAGTGAATAGGCGTCAGGGTGCAACTATGTTGCCGCTCGGTCGCACGTGCTCGCCACTCGAGGGCAGTTCCTACCCACCGGGGCGCTCAGTTATCGGCGAGAGTCTGCGAGAGGATCGCAATCTGGCGAGGACCCGAACGGCCGGGCGAACCGGCCGTTCGGATAGCGTGCGCAATCCAATCACTGTTCGAACGGACTCTTCGCGGCATAGACGGCGGAGAGATCCCGCACGGCAGCATCACGGGACGTCAACGGTGCGAGGCCGAACCGGTGCTCGATGGTGGCGAGAATGGACGTCGTGTCGTACTGGGTGTGATCGACGACGAAATCGCCGCGCAGGAACGGCGAGATCATCAGCAGCGGAATCCGCGTGCCGGGTCCCCAGATGTCGTGCACACCCGGCGTGTTGCCTTGTCCGGGCGGCGTCACGTGGTCCCACTGGCCGCCGAATTCGTCATACGTGACGATGATGAGCGTCTCCTTCGCGCAGCGACTGTCGGTGAGCGCCGTGAGGAGCTCGACCAGATGATCGCTGCCGATGCTCTCGCTCGCCGAACCGGGATGCTCGTTTTCGCGGCCGATCGGCTTCACGAAGCTCACCGGCTTCAGCTTGCACTCCGACGTGGACGCACGCGCGAGATCCAGGAACTCTTCTTCGTCTCGCAGGTGCGCCGCCCGATCGGGCCGGCCCGGAGCGTAGCGCGCGAAATAGTTGAACGGCTGATGGTGATAGATGAACGTCTTGTCGGGACAGTTCGGCCACGTTGCTGTCGCCAGCGCGTTCGGATCCGCGCAGGTCCTGCCGCTCCCGTTCGTCCACCCCGGCGCGTCGATGTCTCCGTTCGCGTTCGACCATCCTCCCGAATACCACGCCCAATCGATGTTCGCGTCGCTCAATCGATCGCCGATTGTCGCTGCCGTCTGGAGCGGCAAACGACGACGCGTGTCAGGCGTTGTCGGCGAGAACGGCTGATTGAGGGGTTGAATCGTGTTGACGGCATAGTCGCCGCAGACGACACCGCCGGGCGTCGGACCCCGGCCAGATGGCGGGTTGCACGACGCGGTGAGCGGAGAATCGAACAACGGGGTCGCTGACGGCGAGACGTACCGTGGATAACTGATCGGCATCCCGTTGATGTCCACCACGGAATGCAGATCATTGGTGGTCCCATCATTGACGGCGTTCGGCCACACCGGTGTTCTCGCGGCGATCAGCCACTGGTGACTCAGGAACGACCCGCCGAACGCTGCCTGGAAGAACATGTCACCAATCGCATAGTGCGGATGCCCGTCCATGTGCAGGTACCGATAGATCGGCAGATCGGCCGTGCGGTAGACGCCCATCGTGAGGCCGACCGAGTCGCTGCCGGTCGTGTAGCGGTTCTGGCGACCGCCGTTCAACTGGTACTGCTCCTGATAGAACCGATGCACGAGATCCTTCGTGCAGCCACCAGGCGAGCCGCCAAGCTTTCCATCCGGGCACGTCGTGGCCGTCGGAGGAATGAAATCGTCAATCGTGAACGGCTCGTTGAAGAAGTGGCTGGTGAACGGCGTAGGCGTTGTCGTGTCCGCGCAGATTGGCGGCAGCGACTTCAGGGTCGGGTCGTTCTGATCGAGGCACGTGAACGGCACGCCATCCTGGTTGACCTGAACGGTGCGTGCCGGCGGTGCGGACGCGAGGCCGTTCACGCCTTCCCACGATCCGTACAAGTTGTCGAAGCTGTGGTTCTCCTGGTAGATCACGACGATGCGTGCAATACGCGCGAGCCGATCAGCCCCGCTCGCGGGCTGGGCGGCGCCGCGCGCGATTGGAATCGACATCACGAGAGCCATCGTCGAGAGCGAAATACCGAGTCGCCGTACCATGGGCCCTCCTTTCACCCGTCGATGCGCCAGCCGACACGCGTGTGCTCCGATGGGAACGAATCGACGTCGCGTGCCGTGCCGCCGACGAGTGTCGAGCGCCCATGAGCAAGCAGTGGTCCTCGGCGCACGCAGATGCGGACTCGCGAAAAGCGGCGGAATTCGCGGGCGAACGCGCGCGCGGGCGCGCCCGCAACTAGCCTTTTGGATAGGCTCGCTATCCGGGAGGGATGAGCCGTGTTTTGCTGAGCTGTCGTCTCGTCCTGCGCTTGCCGTGACGGGGGGAATCGGCCACAATCACCGCTCCCAACTCGGGTCGCAGATCCCTGACGAGCCGATCGCGGGTCCCATGATCGTCGGCTCTCTTTCAGCGCGCGAACCTCGTCTCGTCGCGATCGCGGGACCGTTGTGCGGCGAGGTCACGCGGATGAGCGCGGCCGAGCTCACGATCGGGCGCGATCCCTCGAATGCGATCTGCCTGGCGGACCTGTTGCTGTCCCGCCGCCACTGTGTGATCACGCTGACCCCCGCCCCCCGCGTTCGCGACACCGGCAGCTCGAACGGCACCTTCGTGAACGGGATGCAGATCACCGATCACGAGTTGGCAGACGGCGATCGGCTTCAGGTCGGCGAATCCGTCTTCGTCTTCGTGAGCAGCACGCCAGGCGACGTGCCTGTGACGGTGACTCCGGGGCAAGCCGAACCCGCCACGACGAGGCTCCGGCTCGAGGACAACCTGTATCTGCGGCGGGAGCTCGGCGGCGCGCCGGAGAGAAGCACCCGCACAGAACGTTCGCTGCAGGCGCTGCTCGAAATCAGCGGCGCTCTGAACGGGGCGGAAACCGAAGAAGACATTCAGCGGCTGCTCGTCGATCTCCTCCCCGACGCGATTCCGGCCGAGGTGGTCGCAATCCTCGCCGCCGAGAGCAACGCATCAGCCGCAGTCGTGCGCGCGCGTCCGCCGGATGCAGCCGTGGACATACGGGTGGACGAGGGGATGCTGCGTCAGGTGCTTCACGATCGTCTGGCCGTGCGCACGCACACGACCCCTTCGACGCTGTGTGTCCCCATCGCGCGCCCGCACCACGTGCTCGGCGCGATCCATCTCACATCGCGGCGTGCGAATGCGTTCGACGATGAGGATCTCCAGCTGGCTGCCGCGGTCGCCGCGCTGGCGGCAACGGCGATGGCCAACGCGAATCGCCTGACACGGCTGCGCCACGAGGCCGAGCGGCTGCAGACCGCTTTCGTCATCGAGCACACGCTCGTGGGCCGCAGCCCGACGATGGAGAAGATCTACGAGCTGGTCGGAAGGGTCGCTCGCGCCGACACGACCGTGCTGATCACCGGCGAGACCGGGACCGGCAAGGAGCTGATCGCTCGCGCCATCCATGTGAACAGCGCCCGCGCGAAGCGGCCCTTCATCGCGATCAATTGCGCGGCGCTCACGGAGACCCTGCTCGAGTCCGAGCTGTTCGGCCACGAGCGCGGCGCGTTCACCGGCGCCGTCGCCCTCAAGAAGGGAAAGCTGGAGGTCGCCAACGGCGGAACCGTGTTCCTCGACGAGATCGCGGAGCTGGCGCCAGCCCTGCAGAGCAAGCTGCTGCGCGTCCTCCAGGAACACGAGATCGAACGGGTCGGCGGCACGCGCACCATGCCGATCGACGTGCGGATCATCTCGGCGACGAACAAGGTGCTGGCACAGGAAGTCGCGGCGCGGCGGTTCCGGGAAGATCTCTATCATCGCTTGAACGTCGTGCCCATTCGTACGCCGCCGCTGCGCGAGCGGCGCGAGGACATTCCGCTGCTCGCAGAGCACTTCCTGCGGCGGTATGGATCGAAGGCGAATCGGCCACTCCTCGGCATCTCCGACGCGGCGCTGCGTCGGCTCGTCGAATACGACTGGCCGGGCAACGTGCGTGAACTGCAGAACGCGATCGAACGCGCGGTCGTACTTGGCTCGTCCGATGAGATCGTCTCCGAGGACCTGCCCGAGTCATTACTCGAGATGCCCGCGGGACGGCCTGAGACCGGTGCCGGACTGCACGGCGCGGTGCGCGAGGCAAAGACACGCGCGATCCGCGAGGCCTTCCAGAAGGCGCGGCGCAGCTACACCGAGACGGCGCGCCTCCTCGGCATTCATCCCAACTACCTCCATCGTCTGGTTCGCAATCTGGGGTTGAAGCCCGCGCTCGAAGACGAGGCGTAGGGATGCCACTCACGCCCGGTGCGCGCCTCGGTCCGTACGTCGTCCGTGCCCTTATCGGCAGCGGCGGCATGGGAGAGGTGTACCGCGCGCACGACGCACGGCTCGGGCGCGACGTGGCCCTGAAAATCATCGGCGCGACCGCCGCCCGCGATGCGGACATGCGCCGGCGCTTCGACGAAGAAGCGCGGCTTGCGGCGAGCCTCGATCACCCGCGTATCTGCGCGATCTACGACGTCGGCCACAGCGACGGGGTCGATTACCTCGTCATGGAGCTGCTCCAGGGAGAGACGCTGGCAACTCGCCTGTCGCGCGGGCCCCTGCCAGAGCCTGAGCTGATCGAGTACGCGATCGAGATTGCATCGGCGCTCGCCTATGCGCACGCGCGGGGTGTCGTGCACCGCGACATCAAGCCGGGCAACGTCTTCCTCACCGATGCCGGTGTGAAAATCGTGGACTTCGGCCTCGCGACACTGCGCCGCCTGGAACATCTGCCGTCGGCAGATATGGCGGGGCTGAACACCCGCAAGCTGACCGCTGCCGAACGCAATATCGTGCTGGGTACGCCGGAATACTTGTCGCCCGAGCGGCTCGACGCACAAGAGGGTGACCACCGCGGCGACATTTTCGCGTTCGGGCTCGTGCTGTACGAGATGGCGACCGGCCGGCGCGCGTTCGAAGGGGCGAGCCCGGCATCCCTGATCGCCGCGATCATGTCGGCAGAGCCGCCGCCGATGGTCGGACACGGCACCGCGACGCCGGAGATCGAATGGATCGTGCGCCGGTGCCTGAAGAAGGCCCCCGACGCCCGCTGGCAATCGATGAGCGACGTCGAAGCCGTTCTCAAGTGGCGTGCATCGTCGATGCAATCGCGCACCGAACAGCGTGCGAAGGAGCGGTCCGCACTCACGCGCTATCTGTCCGCGGTCGCAGCCGCCGTCGTTCTGGTCGGTGTCGTCTGGCTCACCGCTGGAGCCCGGAATCGGGATGCGCCGCGGACCGCCGCGGCTGCCGTCGCGGTCAGCGTGCCACCTCCCGACGAGGGTCGCTTCACGCTGACGGATGCGACATCCAGATGCGCGCAACTCGCCGTGTCGCCTGACGGCCGCCTGCTCGCGTTCGTAGCGATCGGCGGTGATCGCGTCTCACAGATCTGGATTCGGCCGATCGATTCGATCGTTGCGCAGCCGGTGAGCGGCACGGCCAATGCGACCTATCCGTTCTGGTCGCCGGACAGCCGTTCGCTCGGTTTCTTTGCCGATCGACAGCTCCGTCGCATCGATCTCGGCGGCGGGCCCCCGCGAGTTCTCGCCGATGCACCGAATGGGCGTGGGGGCACGTGGAGCGTGAACAACGTGATCCTGTTCGCGCCGCTCACGTCGAGCGGCCTCTCCCGCGTCAACGCCGACGGCACTGGGCTGGTCGAGCAAACCTCCCTCGTCTCCGGCGAGGTCTCCCATCGCTGGCCACAGTTCCTCCCGGACGGGAAGCACTTCGTGTTCTTCGGCCGCAATCCGCAGGCAAGCGACGGCGTCTATCTAGCCACCGTCGACACGCCTGACCGGACCTTGCTCGTCGCGTCAAGATTTGCCGGCGCCTACGCGCCTCCCAACTATCTGCTGTACATCACGGACGGCACGCTGATGACCCGGACGCTGGACGTCGAGCACGCACGGTTGAGCGGAGAGCCGATGCCTCTCGTCGTGGACGTGGGCGGGTCGAGCAACTTCTATGGCGCGTTTTCCGCGTCCGCGACCGGCGTGCTTGCGTATGCCCGCAGCGCCTCGGCCGCGGAGCTCGTGTGGATGGACCGCGCCGGACACAACCTCGGTGTCGCGGCGGAGCGCGCGAGCTATAGCGATTTCGATATCTCGGGCGATCGCCGCTATCTGGCGACAGCCGAGGCGGAGCCGCATGCGGGACACCCCGACATCCATGTGCACGATCTGCAGCGCGGCAGCAACAGCCGCATCACCTCCGCGAGGGCAACGGACGCATCGCCCGTCTGGTCGCCGGATGGCGCGCGGCTCGTGTTCCGATCGAACCGCGACAAGGCGCACGATCTGTACTGGGTGGTGCCGAATTCATCTGCCAGAGAGGAACTGCTCCTCAGCACCGACGCGGCGAAGTATCCGACCGACTGGAGCGCAGACGGACGCCTCGTGGTCTACCACAGCGACGTGCGCAGGATGGGTTGGGATATCTGGGCCATGCCCGTTGAACCCCGCGGTCAGCCCACTCCGCTGGTGGCCACCGTCGATGACGAAGTGCAGGGACGACTCTCTCGCAACGGGCGCTGGCTCGCGTACACGTGGTTCACGGCAGCGGAGAAGCCGGAGGTGTACGCGAAGGCGCTGGGAGGCGATGAGTCACGCGTGCCGGTCTCCGTCGATGGCGGGTCGGATCCCCACTGGAGCCGCGACGACCGCGAGCTGTTCTACATTGCGGCGGATGGCATGCTGATGTCGGTCCCCGTTCAGCCGGAGGCAGTGCTGAATCCAGGCAAGCCCAGGCCGTTGTTCAGAATCCCGGGCATGCGCGTGGCGCCGCCGTACGCGAGCCGCTACGACGTCGATCCCTCGGGCCAGCGCTTCCTCGTCCTCGTACCGTTGGACGATCCGCAGACGTTCCCCCTCAACGTGCTGGTGAATTGGACCCCTCCGGCGATGCATCGCTGATCGAACGATCGGGCGCGACGCCAGGCCGCTCGTCGATGCGCGCCGCCGCACGCGGGGGCCGCGGGCGGGGACCAGGTTGCGAGCGCCGGAAGCCCCGCACGCGATCGCATCGCATTCAGCTCTTCGATGCTCGTCTGCAACCGACGCAGTTCGTCGAGGGCGGTATCAATGGCCCGGCATGGCGTGTCGACGCCGGCGACCACGCTCGGCGTCGGGTCCGCGTCGCTCACGAGCTGATCGTTGAGACGCCTCGTCAGATCGCGATGGGCGATCCCCAGTCCGTTTGGACCGTTGGCCAGCGGCATGAGGGCAGCATCGAGCTTCTGTGCGGCAGGTGCCATTTCGTCGGTCTGCGCAGCGGCGCCTGGCGGTGTCGTCAGGGCCGCGTGCACCTGCTGAATGTACGTGACGCCCTGATAAGTGGCCGCGATCCCCGCCACCATGCGCTGCTCGAGATCGAATTGCGCCTGCAGCGCTGCGGCTGGCAGGGTGATGCGCGGATCCTGGACGACAGCCAGCGGCTGCGTGTAGCTCCGGCCATCCACCGTGAGCGTCGCCGTGTAGGTCCCCGGCAACACCATGGGCCCGAGCAGCGTGGATCGCGGCGTCCGCCCGGGAATGGCATGCCAGGTCAGGGTGTACTCGCGATAGTCGAGCGCCGTGCCGAAGTAACCGTAGTTCAGCGTAGATGGATCCGGATAGCGCAGATCCCACGCGATGCGGTGCATGCCAGCGGTCGTCGGCAGGACTACCCGCGGCGCGAGCCAATACTCGGGCACGTTCGCCATGGTGGTGTCGGGCGGCAGGGCGACGCTCGAGTATTCGCGAACCGGCTTGCCGGCGGCATCGCTGATCGTCAGGGTGACCGGACCAGACGGTTCCTTCGCCAGGTAGTAATCGAGAATCGCGCCTTCGGGCGGGTTCTCCCCCACGACCATCTCGGGAGGCAGCGGCGTGTCCTGCGTGTTGTCCCACCGTATCCGCGACGCGGGCTCGGGCCGCAGGAGCGTTGCCGGCGATTCCGAGGCCAGCACCGCACGCGCTTGCCTCAGCGGCGACACGTCATCGAGGATCCAGAAGCCGCGGCCGTACGTGGAGATCACGACATCGCTGTCGTGAACGGTCAGATCGCTCACGACCGTCGTCGGGAGATTGAGCTGCAGCGACTGCCAGGCATCGCCGCGATCGAACGACACGTAGACGCCTGTGACGGTGGTCGCGTACAGCAGGTTCGAATCCTTCGGATCCTCGCGAACAGCCCGAACGACCTCGCCGTCGCGGAGACCCGAGCCGATCTCCTGCCAGCTCTGTCCGAAATCGCCGGTACGATAGATGTGCGGGTGCGCGTCGCGCGACAGCAGCGCCACGTAGGCGGTGCCGGCGTTCGCGTGCGACGCGTCGATGACGTTGATGCCGCCGGGCGGGAGGAGCGGGGGCGTCACGCTCGTCCACGTCGCGCCACCGTCGCGCGTGACGTGGATCAGCCCGGTGCTCGCGCCCACCCAGATCACACGCGCGTCGATCGGCGACGGCGCCAGCGATTGAATCGATCCGCCGGGAGCAGGCGCACCAACGCCACCGCTGCCGCTCGGAGGGGAGGACGGCTGCGCGGCGGCGCCGGGCACGGCAGCAAGGTCGGGACTGATGACGCGCCACGTGCGTCCTCGATCCTGAGAGGCGAGGACGTATTGCGCCGCCATGTACATCGTCTGTGGGTCTTTCGGCGAGAACGCCAGCGGCGGCGCACCGCCGAAGCGCTCGCCGGGCGCGGGCTGATAGAGCACCGTGACCTGGTTCGTGGTGCGGTCGAAACGCCGCAGCACGTGATACCACCCTTGCGTGTACATGTAGCGCGCGTCGAGCGGGTCGGCGATCAGGAACCCGTTCTCGAAGCCGCCAGCCGTGAACCAGTCGTTTGGCCTGATCTCTCCGAAGTCGCTGCGGCTCCGCACGCACGCGGTGCCCGAATCCTGTTGAGGCCCGCAGACGTGGTACGGAACGTCGTCGTCGGTGGACACGCGATAGAACTGGCCGTTCGGCAGCCCGTAGTACGGTGACCACGACTCGCCGCGGTCTACCGAGATCGCGACGCCCTGGTCGACGCCGGCGATCATCCGTCGCGAGTTCGTCGGGTCGATCCAGAGGAAGCGAGGGTCCGCGCCGCTGGGCGCTCCCCAGAACGCAGCGATGTGCTGACCCGCGTCGACGGAACGGTAGATTGCCGTTCCCATCAGGTAGACGACGTCCGGGTTCTGCGGATCCGCGTAGATCTTGCCGGCGGCGCTCGCGAGCTGCCGCGCGACGGCTATCCATGTCTCGCCGCCGTCGTCGGATCGATACAGCGCACGGCTGCCGCCTCCGCGGCCGCTGCCAACGCCGGCCACCGCATACAGCCGCCGGCCTTGCGTGTTCGATGCAAGGGTCAGCGCGATGATGCGAGCGTCATCCGGCAACCCGCGTCCTGCAACAGGCTGCCACGTGGCGCCGCCGTCACTGGATCGGTAAGCGCCCGCGTTTGCCGGCTTTGACGCGGCGGTTGTCGTCAACAGCGCATACGCAATGCGCGGCTCGCCCTCGTCGAGATACACATCGGATGCGCCCGCACGATCCGCTTGCAGCACGCGCGTCCACGAACGGCCGCCATCGGTCGATCTGTACACGCCCCGTTCGGCAGCGTCGTCTGGCGTCGACGAAGCGCCGGGCGGGGGCCGCGGCCCGAGCGCGGCAACGAGCACGACGTTGGCGTCATGCGGATCGACAACGATCCCGCCGATGTACTGCGATCGCGGCAGGCCGACGTTCGTCCAGCTCCGCCCGGCATCGGTCGACTTGTAAATGCCTTTGCCGCTCGTGAAAGACCACCCGGACAGGTCTCCGGTCCCGACATAGACGATGTTTGGATCGGATGGCGCGACGGCGACGGCTCCAATCGACGCCACGTGGACCTCGTCGAAGATCGGCTGCCACGTCGTGCCGCCGTTCGTCGTCTTCCAGACGCCGCCTTCCGGCAGGCCGATGTAATAGGTGGTGGGATCGCCGGGTATTCCCGCGGGCGCGGACACGTATCCGGATCGCGGAGGGCCAATCGAGCGCCAGCGCAGGCCGGAGAACACGGAGGGATTCACCGGCTCCGCGCGAACGCCCGCGAGCGCGAGAAGGACGAGCGCGGCCGGGATCAGCTGTCGCATGACGCGCGGATGATAGCACCCGCACGAGCTCATCCCCCGACCAGCTCGAGTCCCGGAATGGCCGTCAAATGCTCAGCGCTCTTCGAGCTCCATCCACCGCTCGAGCAGCTGTTCCAGCTCCGCCGCGCTCGCGTCGATGCGGGCGAGCACATCGTGAATGTGATCCGCCGGAGCCTTGTAGAACTCCGGCGATGCGGCCTCCGCCTTCAGACGCGCGTGCTCCGCTTCGAGCGCAGCGATTCGATCCGGCAGCGCGTCCAGCTCCCGCTGTTCGTTGTAGGAGCGCTTCCGCGGCCGCGTGCGATCAGACCCCGAACTCCGATCCCCGGATCCCGAACCTCGATCCCCGGATCCCGTATCCCGGTCCCCGGTTCCGGCGCCCCGCTGACGCAGGTAATCCTCATACCCGCCGACGTACTCCACGACCCGCCCGTCGCCTTCGAACGCGAGCGTGCTGGTCACGATGCGATCGAGGAAGGCGCGATCGTGCGTGACGAGCAGCACGGTGCCGGGAAAATCGCCAACCAGCTCTTCGAGGAGCTCGAGCGTCTCGATGTCCAGATCGTTGGTGGGCTCGTCGAGCACCAGTACGTTCGCGGGCCGCGCGAAGAGGCGGGCCAGGAGAAGACGATTGCGCTCGCCTCCCGAAAGCGATCGCACGGGCGACTGCGCGCGCTCGCGTGGAAAGAGGAAATCGGCCAGATACGCGAGCACGTGCCGCGGCTGACCGTTGATGACGACCGTGCTGTTGCCGTCGTTGATGGTGTCGGCGACCGTCCGGTCCGGATCGAGGCTCTCGCGCTGCTGATCGAAATACGCCACCTCCAGTCGCGCGCCGCGGCGAATCGTTCCCTCGTCAGGCTCGAGCTCCCCGACGAGCAGCCGCAGGAGCGTGGTCTTGCCGGATCCGTTCGGACCTATCAGCCCGACGCGATCTCCGCGGAAGATCCGCTGCGAATAATCGCGGATCACCACGCGGTCGCCGAACGCCTTGCTGATGTGCTCCGCATCGAAGACGAGCCGTCCGGAGGCGTCGGACGCATCGACGCGCATGTGGACGCTGCCCGTGTGACCGCGGCGGGCCGCGCGTTCCGCGCGCAGCGTCAGCAGCGCACGCACGCGGCCTTCGTTGCGCGTGCGCCGCGCCTTCACACCCCGGCGCAGCCACGCCTCCTCCTGCGCGAGCTTGCGATCGAGCCGCTCCAGATCGCGCGCTTCGGTCTCGAGCGCCGCCGCCTTCTTCTCCTCGTACGCGCCGTACGACCCGGGCCAGGACGTGAGCACACCGCGA
>JAICSD010000310.1 GCA_025937075.1 Vicinamibacteria bacterium
GACGGCGCGGCGCGGCATCGAAAGGGTCCAAATCAGGCGGCCCGGCGCGGGACCGGTGATGGCGCGAACGCCGTTACGATCGCTCAACGTGAACGTGTCCGCGGGACGCGTCTCCGCGCGGTTCAATTCCCCGATGAGATCGACGATGCGGATGGGCGGCGCAGGTGAAGGTGTGCGGCACGCCGCGGCGAGCAGCAAGAGGATGCAGAGGATTTGCCGCGGCATCGCGGTCGTGCTGGTCGGAATCTTCCTGGTGAGCGTCGCGAAATTCTACCATCGCGACACCGGCTTCACGTCGCTGATCGCGTTCCCGGAGGGCAACGCAGACGAGGCGCCGGCGCTTCGGACGATTCCGCACGAAGTCGTCCCCGCGTGGGGGAGCTACGACGGACAGTTCTACGCGCAGCGCGCACTCGACCCGCTGGTGCGCGACCCGGCCGTCGATCGTGCGATGGACCTCGCGCCGTTTCGCGCGCGGCGGATCCTCTTCAGCTGGACGGCGTGGATGCTGGGACTTGGCCGGCCATCGTGGATTCTCGACGCGTACGCGCTACAGAACGTCGCGAGCTGGATGCTGCTCGCGATCCTGCTCACGCGATGGCTCCCTGTGCGATCGCCTCGCACCCTCGCGCTATGGGCCGCGTGCCTGTACTCGCACGGCCTCCTGTGGTCCGTCCGCTTCGCTCTGCTCGATGGTCCGAGCCTCGTACTGACGCTCGTCGTGGTTCGGCTCGCCGAGCAGGGACGGCAGCTACTTTCGGCTGTCGTTGCAGGAGTGAACGGCCTGGGCCGTGAGACGAACGTGCTTGGTGTGCTCGCGCAGCCACTGCCGCGGTCCACGCGCGACTGGATCCGCGGCGGCGCGGCTGTGCTGCTCACGCTGCTGCCCCTGCTGATCTGGGAGGACTATCTTCGATCGATCTATCGTTCGACCATCTTCGCCGGCGGCGATCAATTCGCCGTTCCCGGCGCTGCGTTCGTCGAGACGCTGCGCCGGACCATCGTGGCGGTCCGAACGGCGGGCGTGTTCACGACGGCAGGCCTGCACCTCTGCATCGTCACGTCGCTGCCCGTGCAGGCGGCCTATCTGCTGTGGCGTGCGGCGGCGCGTAACCCGTGGTGGCGCATCGCGCTCGGCTACATCGCCCTCATGCTGGTGATCGATCGCGTGCTGTGGGATCCGGCAACGGGCGCAATCACGCGCGTCATGCTGCCGTTGACCGTCGCGTTCAACGTGCTGCTCGCGCGCGAGCCACGGGCATCGCGATTTCTGCCGTGGTTCGTTGCCGGCAACCTGCACGTCATCGCCTCATTGTGGGTGCTCTGGTAACGAACGCGGAACCGGGAACGCGGAACTGAACGCGGAACCAGGAACCCGGAACCGGGCGCGCGAAGCGCGCCTTGCGCTAGCATGTCCGCGTCACAACAAAGGAGCCGTCCTCGAATGATGATTCGCGTCCTCCTCGTCACTGTTCTCGCTGTTTCCGGAACGGCCGCATTGAGCTCCAGAGGCCAGGCCCGCGCCGGTCAGCAGCCGCAGCCGTCCGCGGCGGCGCCAGCGCCCGTCGAGTCCTGCCCGGAGCTGGCGACTGCGCTGGCGGGCCTCATGCGCAACGACCTGCGGCTGCGCGACTGGGCCCAGCTCGCACGCTACCGCGATCTCAACGGCGAGCTAGGCGCGCCCGCCGCAGGTGAAAAGCGCGTGGTATTCATGGGCGATTCGATCACGGATAACTGGCAACAGCAGGAGCGCTTCGGGACCTTTTTCGCGAACACGTCCTATGTCGACCGCGGGATCAGCGGCCAGACGACCCCGCAGATGCTGATTCGATTCAAGCCGGACGTCATCGACCTGAAGCCGAAGGTCGTGGTCATGCTGGCGGGGACCAACGACATTGCGGGAAACACCGGCCCGATGACGAACGAAGAGATCGAGGGGAATCTGGCATCGATGAGCGACCTCGCGAAGGCGCACGACATCCGCGTCGTGCTCGCGAGCGTGACACCGGTGAGCAACTATCACGTCACGTCATCGACGGACGTGCCGCAGACGACCAGGAGACCGATGGCGCGAATCCACGCGCTGAACGACTGGATCAAAGCGTACGCGGCGGAGCACGATTACGTCTACCTGGATTACTTCTCGGCGATGACGGATGACACCGGCCTGCTGCGCGCGGAGCTGAGCGCGGACGATTTGCATCCGAACGCGAAGGGCTACGCGATCATGGGCCCGCTCGCGGACGCGGCGATCGCGAAGGCGGTGAAATAGATGAAGACACTGACCGCGCTTGCGCTCCTCGCATCGCTTGGCGGATTGGCACAGACATCGCGCCGCTCTGCGCAGCAAGCGCCGTTCAAGACGTCATTGTCGGCCGCCCAGATGGCCGGCAAACAGGCGGTCATCGAGACCGCCGCCGGCACCGCCATCATCGATCTGCGCCCGGATCTCGCGCCGAACCATGTCGGGTACTTCATGAAGCTTGCTGGCGAGCACGCGTACGACGGTACGGTATTCCACCGGATCATCAGCGGCGGTATCGTCCAGGGAGGGGACCCGCTCTCGAAGGATCCGGCGAAGAAGACGCAATACGGGACCGGCGGTCTCGGCGTGCTCCAGGCGGAGCACAGCAGCGAGCCGTTCGCGCGCGGGACAGTGGCGGCGGTGATTCGGCCTGGCCAACCAGACAGCGCGGGCGCGCAGTTCTTCATCTGCGTCTCCGATCAACCTGCGCTGAACGGGCAGTACACGATCTTCGGACGCGTGAGCGAAGGACTCGACGTCCTGCAGAAGATCTCCGAAGCTCCCGCGGATGCGAAGGGCGCGCCAGTCGATCGCGTCGAGATCAGATCCGTCACAATCCGCGACGCGCCGCCGCCCGAGCCGCTCGCGTTCTCGACGGAATCAATCGAGCAGCTGGCGAGTTACCAGGCCGTGCTCGAGACGTCGGCCGGCAGCGTGACGATCGCGTTCATGCCCGACAAAGCGCCCGAGCACGTGCGCAACTTCCTTCGCCTCGCGCAGGCGGGCGTGCTCGACGGGACGGCGTTCCATCGCGTCGTCCCTGGGTTCGTCGTGCAGGCGGGATATCTCGCCACGCGCGGACCGCTCACGGAGAAGCAGCAGACGCTCGTGCACCCGCTCGCGCCGGAATTCAACGACGTGAAGCACGTGAAGGGAATCGTCTCGATGGCGCACGGCGACGATCCAGGCAGCGCGACCTCGTCGTTCTTCATCGCCACGGGCGACGCGCCCTCACTCGACGGCAAGTACACGGCGTTCGGCCGTGTGGTGGACGGTATGGATGTGGTGGAGAAGATCGAGGCGGCGCCGGTGAACGGTGAAACGCCCGTCAGTCGGATCGATCTGGTCAGAGTCCGGCTGGAGCGGGAGAAGTGAGGAGCACCCCGCACCCGCGCACGCCCCACGTGGGATAATCATCGGATGGCCAGAATGGCCGGAAGGGAATTCGGAAGAGTTTGGCAGACACACGGTTCAAAATTGCAGTATTCATCGACTTCGACAACATCGAGATCGGCGTCAAGAGCACGCTGAACGCCCAGTTCGACATCGGGGTCGTTCTGGAAGCGTTGAAAGAGCGCGGCGAGGTCGTTTCGAAGATCGCCTATGGTGACTGGACGCGCGCGGGCGACTACAGCCGCTCGCTGACGCAGCACGCAACCAAGCTGGTGCAGCGCAATCTGACGCCGGGCGGCGACAAGAACGGCGCGGACATCAATCTGGCGCTCGACGCGCTGGAGATGGCCTTCACCCACCCGCACATCAACGCCTACGTCATCGTCGGGGGCGACAGCGACTTCATCTCGCTCGTCGAGAAGCTCAAACAGTACGACAAGCAGGTGTTCATCGTCGGCGGGCGCGCGTTCACGAGCGTCGTGATGCAGCGCAACTGTCACGAGTTCATCGCGTACGAGAACCTGACGGGCGGCCGGCGGCAGGAACGCGGCCGCGCGAGCGGGCCCGCGGCCCCGGCGTCGAGCATCGATCAGATCGTGCCGCTCGTGCGCCGCGCGCTGAAGCTGCTGAGCGACCGCGAAGTCTCGCCGCAGCTCGGGCTGCTGAAGAGCACGCTGCTGCAGCTCGATTCGACGTTCTCCGAGCGCACGTACGGCGCGAGCAGCTTCCGCGACTTCGCGCAGAAGCTCGCGTCGGCAGGCTACGTCACGCTGCGCGAGTCGGGGCGCAATGTTCTCGTCGAGCTGAGCGAAGATGGCCACGGCCAGCCGCGCCACGCGCCGCCGGAGCAGCCGCGCCACACGCCACCGGAGCAGGCGCGCACGGCCGTCCAGGAGGAGCGCCCGGCCGCCGAGCCTCGAATGGCAGACGGGATCCGCGAGGTACGCCGTCTGTTCCAGGCGGCGCAGAATCCGCCGCGCTGGCCGATGTACGTGCGCCAGGTGAAGCAGTTCCTCCGCGGCGTCGATCCGACGTTCGACGAGCGCCGGTTCGGGTTCGCTGCGCTCAACGATCTGCTTCGCGCGTGCCAGCGCGAGGGGCTCTTCCGCGTGGAGCGCGATCGCCAGGGCGTCATGCGGTTCTTCCCGGGCAACGTGATGAAGCCGACCGAAACCGGGGCGGCGGTGCCTGCGGAGCCCGAGGTGATCGAGAGCGCAGGCGAGCCGCACGAGGAAGCGGCCGGGGAGGCACGTCAGCCGGAGATCGTGGACGGCGACGTCGTACAGGAAGTGGAGACCGCGCCGATCATCGACGTCGAGGAACCGCCGGCCGAGACTGCGCAGGCGTCTGCTGAGAGCCCCGAGGAGACCGAGCCGCAGCCGCCGCGCCGGCGCCGCGGCGGGAAGACCGGTGGCCGCGCGCCGAAGGAAAAGAAGGCGGCAAAGCCACGCGGCCCGAGGCGGAAGGCGCCGGTGCCGGCGAACGCCTGACGCGTTCCGGCACGTTTTGCGAGAATAGCGGCGTCGTATGCGCCGCATCCTGCACGTCGACATGGACGCGTTCTACGCGTCCGTCGAGCAGCGCGACAATCCCTCCCTACGCGGACGGCCGGTTGCCGTCGGCGGCGATCCGGACAAGCGCGGCGTCGTCGCTGCCGCGAGCTACGAAGCGCGCGCCTACGGCGTGCGCTCGGCCATTCCGATGGCGCGCGCGGTGCGGCTCTGTCCGGACCTCGTCATCGTGCGTCCCGACTTCCACCGCTATCGGGATGCGTCGCAGGCGGTCTTCGCGCTCTTCCGATCCGTCACGCCGCTCGTCGAGCCGCTGTCGCTCGACGAGGCGTACCTCGACGTCACGGAGAACTCCTGGGGAGAGACGCTCGGCAAGGTCGTCGCGCAGCGGCTGAAAGCAGAGATTCGCGCGGCGACAGGTCTCACCGCTTCCGCGGGCGTCGCGCCGAACAAGTTCCTCGCAAAGATTGCGTCCGGGTGGAGGAAGCCGGACGGCCTCACCGTGATCGCGCCGGAGCGCGTCGAACAGTTCCTGCAGAAGCTGCCGGTGGAGGCGCTCTGGGGCGTGGGGCCGGTGACCGCGAAGAAGCTCCGCGCCATCGGCGTGACGCAGCTGATCGAAGTTCGCTCTGCTGATTTCCAACTTCTGCAGAAAACCGTGGGCAGCCTCGCCGACTGGCTGGAGAGC
>JAICSD010000479.1 GCA_025937075.1 Vicinamibacteria bacterium
AGATCGACGAACATCTTGCCGCTGCAGAGCACGACGCGGCGAATCACCCCCGCCCGCGTGCGGGCCTCCTCGTCGTCGATCCGCATGCGGACGCGGCCTTCCGCGAGCTCGCGAGGCGCGGACGCGACGAGCGGATGCCGCAGCAGGCTCTTCGGCGTCAGCACCACCAGCGGCAGCGGATCGGTGAGCAGCAGCGCCGCCTGACGCCGGAGCAGGTGGAAGTACTGCGCCGCCGTCGTGCAGTTCGCGATCCGCATGTTGATATCCGCGGCGAGCTGCAGGAAGCGCTCGGGACGCGCGCTCGCGTGATCGGGGCCCTGCCCCTCGTGCGCGTGCGGCAGCAGCAGGACGAGCGACGGTCGCTGACCCCACTTCGCGCGCGCCGACACGACGAACTCGTCGATGATCGCCTGCGCGCCGTTGATGAAGTCGCCGTATTGCGCCTCCCAGACGACCAGCCGCGACGGCTCCTGCACGTTGTACCCGTACTCGAAGCCGACCACCGCGTTCTCCGACAGCGGGCTGTTGTGAATCTCGAACGCCGCCCGCGCCTGCGGAAACGCCTGCAACGGCACGTGTACGCCGCCGGTCTGCACGTCGTGGAAGACGGCATGTCGCTGGCTGAAGGTTCCGCGCTCGACGTCCTCGCCGGTCACGCGGATGCTGATACCGTCCGCGAGGATCGACGCAAACGCCAGCTCCTCGCCGGTGGCCCAGTCGATCGTGCGCTCCTCCGGATCCGACAGGACCTGCGCCCGTCTCTCACGCGCGCGCTCCAGCTTCTTGTGAATCGCAAAGCCCGAGGGAAGCGCCAGCAGCGAATCGTTCAGCTCTCTCAACCGCTCGAGCGGCACCGCGGTCTGCACCTTCGCTGCTGCCCCCGGGGGCGGCGGCTCCGGCTGAGGCTCCACGAAATGCTGCTCCGGCTGCAACGTGTCCAGCGCGGTCTGCAGCTCCGCCATGCGGCGCTGGCTCATCTCCTCCGCGACGGATGCCTGAATCACGCCGCGATCGACGAGGGTGTGCGCCCAGATCTCCCGTACGGTCGGATGCTCCGCGACCGTCTGGTACATGATCGGCTGCGTGAAGCCGGGCTCGTCGCCTTCGTTGTGTCCGTACCGGCGGTAGCCGATCAGGTCGATCAGAAAGTCGCGCTGGAACGTCCTGCGGTACGCGATCGCGAGCCGCGCGGCTTCGACGCACGCCTCTGGATCGTCCGCATTGACGTGGACGATCGGAATCTTGAACCCGCGCGCGAGCCCGCTCGCATACGAGGTGCTGTACGAATCGCGCGAGTCCGCGGTGAAGCCGAGCTGATTGTTGACGATGATGTGGATCGTGCCGCCCGTCTGATACCCGGGAAGCCGGCTCAGATTCAGCGTCTCCGCGACGATGCCCTGGCCGGAGAACGCGGCGTCGCCATGAATCAGAATCGGCACGCTGCGCGTCGGATCGAAGACGGGCGCTCCCGGCGCATCCGTCGTCGTCCCCGCCGCGCGCGCCATCCCTTCGACGACGGGGTTGACGGCCTCCAGGTGGCTCGGGTTCGGCGGCATCGAAACGGCGAGCTCCATCGCGCGGCCGTCCTTGATGGCGCGATGCGCACCGGCGTGATACTTCACGTCTCCCGTCCACGCCATGTCCTCGCGGAAGTTTCGCGACGACAGCGGGTCCTTGAACTCCGCGAGGATCTGCTGGTACGGCTTGTTCAGCACGTGCGCCATCACGTTCAGCCGGCCGCGATGCGCCATGCCGATCAGAATCGATCGGATTCCCGACTCGGCCGCCTCGGCGATGACTTCGTCGAGGACGAGAACGAGCATGTCGAGCCCTTCGATCGAGAATCGGGTCTTCCCGGGGAACGTGCGGTGCAGGAACTTCTCGAACGCCTCCACCTGCGTCAAGCGCTCGAGCAGCTTGACGGGATCAATTGGATCAGCGGGAGCGCGAAAGCGTCCGCCCTCGGCCGCCTGCCGCAGCCACTGGCGTTCTTCCGGCACGAAAATATGCGCGTAGTCGTACCCTGTTGTCGAGCAGTAGACGCGCCGCAGCGCCTCGACCACATCGAGCATCGTCGCCGACTCGGTCACGAGCGGTGACGAAATCAGGGTCGCGGGGAGCCGCCGCAGATCTTCGTCCGTGAGGCCGTGCGTTTCGGGGAGCAGCGACGGATCGCCGACCGGACGGGCGCCGAGCGGGTCGAGCTGCGCGGCGAGGTGGCCATAGCGGCGGATCGCCTGCGCGAGGTAGACGGCTTCGACGACTTTCCGGAGCGTGCTGCCGTCGGCCGGCAGCTCTTCGACGATCTCCGCTGGAGGGGTCCAGCGTTCGAAGAGCGCGCGGGTCTCCGGGTCGACCAGCGAGGGATCGCGGCGGAAGCGCTCGTACTGTTCGAGTACGTACCCCTGGTTGAGACCCGCGAATTCCTGCCACGATGCCATGACCTTCTTATCGTAACCCAGCGACATGGCCTTCGGGCCGGAAGTTGTTGCAACTGCTGGATCTTGCGCAGATTGGCGCGGCATCGTGGGGGCGGCCCTTTCGGGGCTGCCTTAGAGAGGCTGCGGCGCCTCCGGCACCGGCGAGACAATGCGCGTGAACTGGCCGCGCTGGAGCAGCTCGCGGCCCTTCCCGCCGCGCCCGGTGACCTCGTACTTCGCGGTGCTGATCGTCTGCTCCGCGCCGCGGCTCGTCTCGACGGTCAGCAGATCGCGATCGCCGGACGAAGCGATGAACCCGAGGACGCGATCGTCCTTCGACGTCAGCTTGATGAGGATGACGCCGCGGCCGGGCCCCGAGAGGAAGTTCACCTCCTCGACACTGGTGAGGATCGCGCGCGCCTCGCGCGTCGCCGCAATCAGGACTTCGTCGCCCGTGATTCGCGCGACGCCGACGAACTCCGCGGAATCGCCGGCCCTCGCGAACCGGCGCCCCGCGCGCGTGCTCGGCTCCGCGAACGGCTCCAGGCTGAAGCGCATGCTGTATCCGTCGCTCGTCACAGCCACGGCCTGGACCCGCGGCTCCGCGCCTTCCTTGTGCGGTGTGATCTCACCCGCGACTCTCGGATCGAGACTGAGCGCGGCAACGATCCGCTCGCCGTCCTTCAGCTTGAAGAACCGCTGGATCG
>JAICSD010000247.1 GCA_025937075.1 Vicinamibacteria bacterium
CAGGTGCTGCTGGCGCGGATGCCGAGCTTGTCTTCCTTCTTGCCGACGGTGAACCCCGGGAAGTCACGCTCGACGACGAACGCGGTGATGCCGCGGTAGCCTGCGTCTGGATCGATCGTCGCGAAGACGAGGAACACCTCCGCCTCGTTCGCGTTCGTGATCCACAGCTTCCGGCCGTTCAGCACGTACTCGGCGCCGTCCTCCCGCGCGCGCGTCGCGAGCGCGAACGCATCGCTGCCCGAGCCCGCTTCGGACAGCGCGTATGCGCCCACGGCGCCGCCCGCGAGCGTCGGGAGGTATCGGCGCTTGACCTCTTCGCTGCCCCATCGCATCAGCGCGTTGATGACGAGGGTATTCTGGACATCTACCAGGACGCCGATGGACGGGTCGACGCGCGAGAGCTCCTCGACGGCCAGCACGGCGTGAAAGAAGGTCCCGCCCGATCCGCCGTACGCATCGGGGATTTCGATCGCCATGACCCCCAGCTCGAAGAGGCGATCGATCAGCTCGCGCGGAATCTTGGCGTGCTCGTCCATTTCGCGGACCAGCGGGCGGATCTGCGCCTCGGCGAACTGGCGTACGCTGTCGCGGAGAATGGCCTCGTCTTCGGTGAGCACCGTCAGGGGCTGGATGGATTCGAGGGTCTGTTCTGACACCGCCCGCCTCCCGGGCTCAATGCTATCATCGGGCTTGCGCCTTCCTGCCCGGGGTCCCGGCTCCGTTCACCTGGCAGCCGTCTGAATGTGTATGGGAACCTACGCACGCATTCTCGTCACCTCGTCTCTGGTACTCGGTGTCGCGCTCTTCGTGCCGCGGTTCGACCCGGCGCACGCGCAGCAGCCGGCCGCGGGCCAGCAGCCGCCACCGTCTCAGCCGGCTCCGCCAGGCAGTGCGCCTGCAGGGCAACAGCCGCCCGCGCAAGGGCAGCCGCCGCCGCCTCCGCCACAAGGCCAGCGCCCGCCGGTCATCAAGCAGGGCGTCAACTCCGTCAGCGTCGACGTCATCGTCACCGACAAGCGGACCGGCGATGTCGTGATGGACTTGAAAAAGGACGACTTCGATGTCCGCGAGGACAAGAAGCCGCAGCAGGTCGAGACCTTCGACGTCGTGAAGATCGACCCACTGAAGGAACAGGAGACGACGCCGAAGGAGATTCGAAGCGCGTACGACGAAGAGAGCGAGGCGCGGCTGCCGAACGTGCGGCTGTTCATCATCGTCCTGGACGATTACCACGTCAGGCGCGGCAGCGATCTCGCCGTCCGCAAGCCGCTGGTCGATTTCGTGCAGAACCAGCTCGGGCCGCAGGACATGGTGGCGATCATGTATCCGCTCACGCCCGTGACCGAGCTGACGTTTACCCGCAACCACGACGCGCTGATTGCCGAGATCAACAGCTTCCTCGGCCGGAAGGGAATCTACGAGCCGCGGAACGAGTTCGAGGAGCAGTACTTCTATTACCCCGTCGCGACCGTGGAAGCCATCCGCAACGACGTCTCGATGGGCGCGCTCAAAGGCGCGGCCGTACGTCTCGGCGGCATGCGCGAAGGGCGCAAGTCGATCATTTTCATCAGCGAAGGGTTCGTCAGTTCAGTGCCCGCGCAGCTGAACGATCCCTCGGCGGCGATGCCGGGATTCAACAATCCGGCGCGCCAGTCCCCGGGGGTCGATCCGCGGATGGACCCGCGTCAGCAATCGGCGGAGTTCTTCAACGAAGCGGATTTGAACACCCGCCTGCGTGAGGTGTACGACATCGCGAACCGCAACAACACCTCGATCTATGCGGTGGATCCGCGCGGGCTCGCCGCGTTCGAGTACGACGTGAACCAGGGCGTCGGCCTGCAGACGGACCGCAAGCTCCTGAACGCGTCGCTGGATACGCTGCGCGTCCTGGCTGACAACACCGACGGCCGGGCGATCATCAATCGCAACGATCTCGCGGCGGGCATGAAACAGATCATGCGGGACTCGAGCGGGTACTACCTGCTCGGCTACACGTCGAGCGCCGCCCCGACGGACGGAAAGTTCCACAACATCGACGTGAAAGTGAAGCGGCCGAACGTGGAAGTGCGCGCCCGCAAGGGGTACTGGGCCTACACGGCGGATGACGTCGCGCGCGCGACGGCGCCGCCCAAGCCCGAAGCCCCTGCAGCGATCACGAACGCGTTGAGCTCGATCGCGGAGCCCGCCGGCTCCGGTCGCGTCGCGCGCTACTGGGTCGGTATGGATCGCACGCAGTCGGGAAGCGGACGCGTCACGTTCGTCTGGGAGCCGCTGATGGGCCCCGCCGCGGCGGATCGCAGCGAAGGGAGCAAGGCGGCTCGCGTGATGCTGACCGCGACCGCACAGGACGGCCGTCCGATTTTCCGCGGCCGCGTGCCCGACACGGAAACGGCGTCCGCGCCGGTCGCCACGGACGGCGCATCCTCGAATCCGGCCAGCGGCGGCCCGCCGGCCGTCGCGGTCGTTTCGCCGACATCCGGGGCGTCGTTCGACGCGCCGCCGGGCCCCGTCGAACTGCGGATCGTCTTCGAGAACGCACGCGGACAGGTGCTCGATTCGACGACACAGGATCTGACGATTCCCGATTACGCGCGCACGCAGGTCTCGATGGGGACGCCGCGTGTGTATCGCGCGCGGACCGCTCGGGACATGCTCCTGATTCGCAAGGACCCGAATGCGCTGCCCACGGCCTCGCGCGATTTCAGCCGCGCCGAACGCCTTCTCATTCGCTTCGATGCGTACGCGGCAGACGGATCGGCGCCGCAGGTGACCTCGCGTCTGCTCAACCGCGCCGGCCAGGCGATGGCCGACGTTCCGGTGCAGGCGAACGCGGGCCAGCCATACCAGATCGACTTTCCGCTGGCGTCGCTGGCGGCAGGAGAGTATCTGCTCGAGCTGAACGCCAAGACCGCGTCAGGTTCTGCGCAGCAACTGGTCGCGTTCAAGATCGGGACGTAGCGTGATTGACGCCTTCACGCGTACATGCCGCGCATTTTCGTGACCGTGGCGACGCGGCTGATGGCGACGATGTAGGCGGCCGTCCGCATGTCGGTCTTGTAGCGGAGCGACGTGCTGAGGACGTCCTCGAACGCCTCGTACATCTTGCCTTCGAGCCGCCGGTTCACCTCGTCTTCCTCCCAGAAGTAGCCGTGCCGATCCTGCACCCACTCGAAATATGAGGTGGTGACGCCGCCGGCGTTGGCGAGAATGTCGGGGATGACGAAGATGCCGCGGTCATGGAGCGCGTTGTGCGCGTCCGGCGTCGTCGGACCGTTGGCGCCTTCGACGACCATCTTCGCACGGATCTCCGGCGCGTTCTCCATCGTGATCTGGTTCTCGAGCGCGGCGGGCACGAGGATGTCCACGTCGAGCGCGAACAGCCGGGCGTTGTCGATCGGTTCGCCGCCGGGGAAGCCGTCGATGCTCTTGTGCTGCTTCGCGAAGTCGAGCATCTTCGCGATGTCGAGCCCCTTCTCGTTGTAGACGCCGCCGCGCCAGTCGGTCACCGCGACGACCTTTGCGCCGAGCTTCGCGAGGAGATCGGCGGAGACGGACCCGACGTTGCCGAAGCCCTGAACTGCCACGGTCGCGCCCTTCATGTCGAGGCCCAGATGCTTCGCAGCCTCGCGCGTCACGATCATGACGCCGCGTCCGGTCGCTTCGCGGCGTCCCATCGAGCCGCCCATTTCGATCGGCTTGCCCGTGACCACGGCGGTGGCCGTGTGGCCGACGTGCATGCTGTAAGTGTCCATGACCCAGGCCATGACCTGGTCGTTCGTGTTGACGTCCGGCGCGGGGACGTCTTTCTCCGGCCCGATCGCATCGATGATCTCGGCGATGTAGCGGCGGGTGAGCGCCTCGAGCTCGCGGCGCGAAAGGCGGTTCGGATCCACGATGACGCCGCCCTTGCCGCCGCCGAACGGGACGTGTGCGACAGCGCATTTCCACGTCATCCAGGCCGCCAGCGCGGTCACTTCGTCGAGCGTGACGTTCGGGTGATAGCGGATGCCACCCTTCGCGGGGCCGAGGGTGATGTTGTACTGCACGCGGTAGCCGGTGAAGACCTCGATCTCGCCGTTGTCCATCTGTACGGGGCAGGAGACGGTGATCTGCCGCTTGGGATGCGTGAGGATCTTCCAGATGCCCGGGTCGAGGCCCAGGAGCCGGGCCGCGCCGTCGAACTCCTCGAGCATCGCATTGAAAATGCTGCCACCAGCGTCCATGGATCTCCGTGAGCGGGCCATGAAGGGCGCGGCCCGCGTGTCAATGCCGGTTGACTGACGCGTGTCAATGCCGCGTATTGACTCCCGTCAATGCCGAATGCCGGCCGAATGCTGAATGCCGAAACAATGTATCGGCAGACAAACAGCCCACCGTAGCGTGCGGCCTGACAGAGTGTCAAGCGGCGGGCATATAATCGATCCAGACAATGAAAACGGCGGCCGACTCCGAAAAGCAGCGCTGGGAACGGGACGCGCTGTCGCTGGCGCTGCAGAAACAGCCGGAGCGGCCGATCCCCTTCACGACGATTTCCGGCCGCCCGATCGATCGCCTCTACACCCCCGACGACCTTCGCGAGTTCGAGTACGGACGCGACCTGAACGCGCCCGGCGCGTTTCCCTACACGCGCGGCATCCATCCGACCGGCTATCGCGGACGGCTGTGGACGATGCGGCAGTTCGCCGGGTACGGCACGCCCGAGGAGACCAACGCGCGGTACAAGACGCTGCTGCAGGCGGGCGGGACGGGCCTGAGCGTCGCCTTCGATCTGCCGACGCTCATGGGCCGCGATCCGGATCACGAACTGTCGCTCGGTGAAGTGGGGAAGTGCGGCGTCAGCATCGTGTCGCTCGCCGACATGGAGCGGCTGTTCGACGGCATTGCGCTCGGCGACATCACGACGTCGATGACGATCAACTCGCCGGCGCCGATGATCTTCGCGATGTATCTCGTGGTCGCCGAACAGCAGGGGGCCGACTGGAAGCGGCTGTCCGGCACGATTCAGAACGACATCCTGAAAGAGTTCATCGCGCAGAAGGAGTTCATCTATCCGCCTCGCGAGTCGATGCGGCTCATCACCGACGTGTTCGCTTTCTGCGCAAATGAAGTGCCGCGCTGGAACACGGTCTCGGTGAGCGGCTATCACATCCGCGAGGCGGGATCGACCGCGCTGCAGGAACTCGCGTTCACGCTTCGCGACGGCATCGAGTACGTGCAGTACGGCGTGGACGCGGGCCTCGACGTCGACGACTTCGCGCCGCGCATCTCCTTTTTCTTCAATTCACACAGCGACTTCTTCGAGGAGATTGCCAAGTTCCGCGCGGCCCGGAAGCTCTGGGCGGAGGTCATGCGCGATCGCTTCCACGCGAAGGACGAGCGCTCGTGGAAGCTCCGGTTCCACACCCAGACGGCCGGCGTGTCGCTGACGGCGAAGCAGCCGTACAACAACGTCGTACGCACCGCTCTCCAGGCGCTCGCGGCGGTGCTCGGTGGAACGCAGTCGCTGCACACGAATTCGCTCGACGAGGCGCTGGCGCTCCCCACCGCGGAAGCGGCAACGCTCGCGCTGCGCACGCAGCAGATCATCGCGTACGAGAGCGGCGTCACCAACCTCGTGGACCCGCTCGGCGGCTCGTACTTCCTCGAGCGGCTCACGCTCGACATGGACCGCGAGGCGAAGCGCTACTTCGACGTCATCGATCGCATGGGCGGCATGGTCGAAGCAATCGAGCAGGGATTCCCGCAGAAGGAGATC
This sequence comes from Vicinamibacteria bacterium, assembly GCA_025937075.1. The sequence goes on from JAICSD010000247.1 coordinate 5,756, forward strand.
GCGGAAGCCGCGTACCGGTTCCAGCAGTCGGTGGAGAAGCGCGAGAAGATCATCGTCGGCGTCAACGACTTCGTCCAGGACGACGAGGAGCCGGTCCCGATCCTCTACATCGACGAGACGACGGCGGAACGGCAGCTCTCGCGTCTGGAAGAGCTGAAGCGCACGCGCGACAACGATCGCGTCCGCGACGCGCTCGACGCGCTGCGCGAGACCGCGCGCGGGGCCGGCCCTTCGGCAGGCTCAGGACCGTCCCGAGCGGGGTCGAGGGACGGCAACACGATGTATCCTCTCATCGACTGCGTTCGCGCCTATGCGACCGTCGGAGAAATGTGCGACGCGCTTCGCGAAGTGTGGGGCGAATGGGAAGAGCAGGCGTCTCTGTGAACACCATCCGCGTCGTCATCGCCAAGCCCGGGCTCGACGGCCACGATCGTGGTGCCAAGGTCATCGCGCGCGCGCTGCGCGATGCGGGGATGGAGGTCATCTACACGGGCCTTCGTCAGACGCCCGAGCAGGTGGTCGCCGCGGCGCTCCAGGAAGACGCGGACGTCATCGGACTGTCGATCCTGTCGGGCGCGCACATGCACATCTGCCCGCGCGTGATGGAGCTCTTGAAGGAGAAGGGGCTCGAGGACGTGCTCGTCGTCGTGGGCGGCATCATTCCCGACGTCGACATCCCGAAGCTGCAGGCGATGGGCGTCAAGGGCATCTTCCTGCCCGGCACGCCGATGCAGGAGATCATCGACTTCATCAACGCGAACGTGAGGCCGCGCGCCGAACGCGTGTGACACACGCGCACACGCGGCCCTGAAAGGACCGCGCCACGTAGCGCTCCGCGGTTGACTTCCCGTATCCGCCCCATTACTCTGCTAACCGGGCCGCACTCGGCCCCGATCCCAACCATGGCCCACAAATTACTGCTCGCCGACGACAGCGTGACCATCCAACGTGTGATCGAGCTGACGTTTGCCGACGAGGACGTGCAGGTGATCGCCGTCGGGAACGGTCAGCAGGCGATCGAGCGCGCCGAACGCGAGCGCCCCGATATCGTGCTCGCGGACGTGGGAATGCC
>JAICSD010000376.1 GCA_025937075.1 Vicinamibacteria bacterium
ACAAGTCGAGACGGGCCGCGAGTGTGACGGCGGTCGCATCGTGCGGGCTCTCCTGGAGCCATCCGTTCACGCGCGCGCGGGCGCTGGCGACGTCCTTCGCGGCGACATCGGCGGTGACGGCCCCGACCCGCGCCTCGTCATAGGACGGAGCGGCAGCCAGTGCTGTCTTGAAGGCCGCGCGCGCGGGCTCGACCTGCCGCGCCGCGAGATTTACCCACCCGAGTTCGGTCTGCAATCGGGGATCTTTGGGCGCCGTGCGGAGGCGTGTCTCGATCTCGCGCTTCGCGCGATCGAGATCGCCCTGCGCGCGCAGGCTCCGCGCGAGCAGCACGGCAGCCTCGATATCGTTCGGCCGTTGAGAGGCCGCCTGTTCTGCCGCGCTGACCGCGCCGGCGGCGTCCCCCTTTGCGAGTTGGAGCCGGGCGAGCTGCAGACTCGCCGCCGCCGCTCGCGGGTTCAGTTTCAATGTCTGATTGAACGCCGACTCGGCGCCGTCGATGTCGCGTCGTGCCAGCGCGACGAGCCCGGCCGTGTAGGCCGCCGCCGTCGACGAGTTGTCGTCCTTGACCCCTTCCTGCGCTTCCTTCCAGGCCTGATCCAGATCCTTGTGCTGCGCGAGCAGGAGACGCGCTTTGAGCACGTGCGGCTCTGAGTCTTTCGGGTGGTCGTGAATCACGGCGTCGGTGATCTCGAGCGCCTCGTCCGCTTTGCCTTGCGACTGCTTGATCGCCGCAATCCGCAACTGCGCGTCGCGCATGATCCGCTTCTTCCCGGATATGCCGCTCAGCACGCGCAGCGCATCGTCCGGCCTGTGCATGCCGGTGTAGTAGTCGGCGAGCGCAAGCGTGCCGTCAGGCGACATCGAGGCGAGCGCCTTGAAGTGCGGCTCGGCCTCCGCGGGGCGGCGGGTATTCAGATAGAAGAGGGCGAGCGCGCGCCGCGTCAGCGGGTTGTTCGCGTCGAGCTGCAGCGCGGTGTTCAACTCGCGCTCGGTCCCCGCCTGGTCGCTGTTGGCCCAGTCGAAGTTGGCGAGCGCCAGATGCGCGTCCACCGATTTCGGATCGAGATCGACCGCTTTCTGGAACGACTGCTTCGCAGCGTCCTTCGCACCCGAGCGGAATTGAATCGAGCCGAGCGCTGAATACGCTGGCGCGTTTTCCGGATCGAGCGCGACGGCCTGCTCCATCTGCTTGATCGCGCGGCTCGTATCGTTCAGGCCCGCGAGCGCGTTGCCGAGCAGGATGTGGCCCTTCGCGCTGTTCGGGTCCGATTTGAGCGCCAGCTCGGCGCGCGACTTCGCCTCGTCGAACTGCCCTGCGAGCAGCAGCAGCGTCCCGGCCTCGACCTGTGCGTCGATATTCGACGGATCCAGATCGGCCGCCTGCGCGTATTCGCCGTACGCCTTCACCGGGTCGTTCGACGCCGTGTAGATCTTCGCAAGCTTGTAGTGCAGGTCCGCCCGGGTCGGCAGGCCTTTCAGCGCGTTGCGATACTCGATCGACGCCTCGGTGAGCTTGTGCTGCGCTGCGTATGCGTCGCCCTGCCGCGCGTGCTTCTCCGCGCTCTGAATCGGATCCTGATGACACGCGGCAACGAGAAGCGCCGCGCAGACGATGAGCACACGTCGAGTCATGGGAGATAGGCGGTGAGGCGCGGCGCGATGCCGCGGGAGAACTCGGCGGCCGCGCGATCGGCGACGCCGGGCTGCTGCGGCGGCTGCGGCACGACGATGCGGACGAGCGAGCCGTTCGTGCGGTGCAGCCGCGCCGCATCCAGCATCAGCCAGAACTTGTTCGCGTAGTCGTTGGCGACGATACGGCCGCGGCCCTGATACCAGTAGTAGACGACCTGGCGCCGCAGCGACTTCTCGATGACGTACCGGTTCACGGGAAACGTGCGTCCGCCCGCGGTCAGTTGGATGCGAGACGCTTCGACCGGTTGCCATCCCGATCCGGGCAGGCAGTTCTGCGGCGAGTGAATGGTGCTGCCCTGGCGCTGGCTCGAGTAGTACCCGATGTACAGATTCAGCGGCAGCCCCGCACGATCGACGTAGGTGCGGTTGACGTACTCGTCGACGCCGAGCACCTGTAGCACGTCGTCGTCCAGCGGCTCCTCGCCCCCCGATTGCCACTCGCCGATCTGGCTCGGGAAGTTCGCGAGAGGCTGTCGCGCGACGATGACCTCATGTCCGCTCAGCCGTGCGCCGAACAGTCCGACGAAGACGATGAGCGATGCGAGAATCGCGGCGCGTGTCGTCATCGCGCTGGTACCGGAGCGCTGGTCCACATCCGTGACGTCCGGGAGCCGACAGCGGCCAGCGCCCGCTGGGCGCCGAGCAGCAGCACGAACGCCACGACGAACATCAGCCACCCCGAAAAGGTGTGGAAGAAGCCCTCGGCAGCGCGCGCGCCAATGTAGCTGGCGAGGAGCCCCGTGCCCGCCACGCGCGCGGCGTTGGCGGCAATGGCAACCGGCACGGTGAGCAGTGCAAGGACGAGTCGGGCCCAGCGCCGCGGCTCGCGCATCTTGCCGAGGATCACGCCTAATGTCAGGAGCGAGATCAGCGATCGAATGCCGCTGCACGCCTGCGCCACTTCCAGCGTCGTGGTCGGCAGCACGAGGATGTTGCCCTCCCGGAGCACCGGCACGCCGGCCATCGTGAGGACGTTTTCTCCCGCTCGCGACGCGACCAGTTGGAGCGGGAACGCGATCTGATTGAACAGGACCGCGGGTAATGGGACTGCGAGGATGAGGAACGCAATCGGAAACGCGAGCAGCCGCAGCCACCGCCAGCCGCAGATGAACAGCACGGAGCCTGCGATGACGCCGATGAGCGACATGCGCGTGAGGAACAGGTCCGCGCCGAACAGTCCCGCGAGCAGCACCACCAGGCTGAGGCCGACCACGGCCAGACCGGTGTTCGACGGCGCCAGCGGCGCGCGCTCGAGCGCGGCCCGCTGTTGCCAGACGAACCACAGGGCGAACGGCACGATCAGAAACCCGTGAGAATAGTTCTCGTCGCTCGCCCACTGTCTTACGAGCGACGAGATCGTTGGCGTGTAGACGACGGCGATGGACGCGGCGATGAGTCCTATCGCGACCAGTGGCCGTCGGTGTGTCATCGAACGAGTCTGCCCTTCTTCGAACGGAAGCGCGTCAGCCACGCGGCGCCCGTTCCGAGCAGGAGCAGCGATGCGGGCTCCGGCGTCTTCCCGGCGTCCGGCGACCCGCCGTCGACGCTTAGACGAACCAGGAATCCGCGTCCGCCCGAGTTGTCGCGAAGACCGAACATCACCATCGCCGCGCTTCCAGCCGTGAAATTGCTGAACTGGAGCATGTCGCGCGAGTTGGAGTCTTCGTCGACGAACAGCGCGGCCGTTCCCCCCGTGGTGAACTTGGCGCTCCGCTCGAGGCCCGCGTTCCACGCGAAGCTCAAGCCGTCGGTATTGTTCGATGTCGAGAATCCCGAGAGCACGTAGTCCGGCTGCGGCTGCGGATCTTCCGCATCGAACCCGTCGGACAGCGGATCGAGAATCTCAGCAGTAATCGTCGTCCATGGCTGGCTGGCAGGATCCAGCGCCTTGAACGCAAAGTAGTAGTTGCCGTGCGGTGCCAGGCCATCAATCAAGATGAACGCCTGTGAGCCGCCGTTGAAGGTAATGTCGTCGAGATTGATCACCGGTCCGTTGACGCTGAACTGGCTCTGGTCGGCTGATACACCAGACGACGCCGCATAGAGCGCTGCAACCGGATCCGCCCGCGCCTCTGCCGGCGCGAACGCGATGACACACGCCAGCCCGCAGGCCAGAGTGGCTAGCCGCATAGCACCTCCCATCCGTAGCACCGCCCGATCAGGGCACGTATCGCCGCACCATGCCCGCAAGCGCCAGAAGAGTTGCACCGGACAGCAGCAGGAGCATTGGTTCCATGATTACCGTCTTTTCCCGATCGGGTACCGACGATGAGAGAGCGCTTGCTCTCCGCATCGCCTTTCGCAGGGTCCCGCGGGCCGGAGTGCAAGAGTGCGTCCGACGCGGCCGTATCTCGTTCAGCCCAGCCGTTTTCGTGCGCCTACTGCGCGCCGCGCGCCGGACCGACACTCGATCGAGAAGATTGGTCACCACGCGCGCTCCGTGCTAGAGTGCCCTGTTTCCCCAACAGCTCTTCAGATGAAGCTTCGCGAAAAGCGATACTCGCTCGTCGTCACGGACCCCGAGAGCGGCGCCGACTGGCATTTCAGCGTTCGCGTTTGGCCGCTGATCGGCGCGGTGTGCGGCCTGCTCACGCTGCCCATCCTGATCGGGCTCGGGGCGAAACTGAGCGCGCGGGCGATGATCGCCGAGCTGCAGGCGTCGAACACGTCGCTGCAGGTCGAGAACGCGAGCTACCGGGAAGCCACCGGGCAGCTCGCGACGGAGATCGCGTCCCTTCAAGCGGCCGTGAATCAGCTCGGCGAACACGCGGCGGTGGACTCGGCGGCGAGCACGGCCATGGAGAAACTGCCCGCGATCGTCAAGGCGCGGGCGATGGGCGGCGCCCCTGGGACCGTCACGCCGAAAATGCTGAGCGGCGGCGCAGGGCCGGACACGGCGCTCGGCGTTCTCAGCGACCTGCTCGGCGCGATCGGCAACCGGCTCGATTCGGTGCGCGACACGGTGGAACGGCGGCACGCGCTGGCGATGGCGACGCCGTCGA
>JAICSD010000497.1 GCA_025937075.1 Vicinamibacteria bacterium
AGCACAGGCTCAGGCATGCCCTGCACTCGCGGCAGCCGCGGGGGCTGGAATCAGACGAATCGTCCTCCCCAGCAGCCTGGTTCGCTCCATGCTGAAGGCGAACGTGAACCCGGCGGACAGAATGCCCTTCACCGATGCGCGATTCCTGTGCTCGGCAAAGATCCACAGCGTCTTGTCGGGATTGAGGGCACGGATGCCGCGCAGCAGCGCGGGATAGAGCCCGCGGCCTCTCCACTGCGGAAACACGACGAAGTCGTAGAGCACGAGCTCCGACGGCCCGAACGGAAGCGGCAGCGCGACCTCTGTCACCGTGAACTCCGGGCGCGTGGCGACCCAGCCAAAACCTGCGACCGCATCGCCGGCGATCACCAGATAGCACTTGTCTCCCGTGCGAAAGCGCGCGGCCGCCACCTGAAGGATTGCGCGGCGATCCGCTTCCGAAGCGAACTGCGGCGACTTCAGCACGGTCGCGAGATCCGCCTCAATCACTCCGGCAGACGCGTGGCCGTGCGCGACATGTCCTGCCGGAGCGGCCTCGTAGACGCGGACCCCTTTGCGCGCGTACACCCATGCCGCTCCCGTTCGCGAAAGATCGCGCGCGAGACGTCCAACGGCGCGAGCGAAGCGCGCCGTCGTCCCGGCATCCGGGTGATCGAGCGCGACCCCGTCCAGCACGGCGTCGAGAGATCGCGGAACGAACATGCGGCGCAGCGCGCGGCGTGTCCGCCGCGCCGTACGGATCAACGTGCGCTCGAACCAGTTCCGGCGTATCCCAAACGTCAGATTGACTGGAGACTCGGAGGCAAACCGCCCTTTGAAGGCTTCGTCGCCGCGAAGGAAGTCGAACGCGTCATAGCCTTCCTGGCGGCTCATGACGAAGAGCTCACGAAGCAGCACTTCACCCGGCGACACGTGTGCTAGGCAGACGTCGAACGTCGGCTTGTACCAATAGAACTCAGAGCCCGATCGAAACCCGAGATGAAACGCCACCGGGCGGTCGTTCAATCGAACCACCGTGAACACGATCCGGCCGACGGGCGCAAGGGCATCGACGAACCGCCTGTAGAATTCCCGATTCTGCTCTTTGAGGAACAGGCTGGGGTAGCGCGTCACGCGCCACCGTTCCACGTGCTGCTGGAAGAATGCGTCCAGCAGCGATCCGATCTGCTCGCGATCGACCAGGTGTTCGACCGTGACGCGTCCCAGCTTCCGAAGCTTCTGCGTGTGCCGTCTGAGGCTGTCCTTCTTGAGGACGGCGTCGAGTCGCGCGTCGTCCAGCGTGAGCCGCGGGCAGACAGTGGTTTCGACGACGTCGATCGATCCGCGGAATCGTGTGCTCCTCGACAGGAGCTTCGCGCCGAGTGCGGACCGAGCGGGAACGTCCCCAAGCTCGACGCGTCCGTGGACCGTCGCGAGCCGCGAAATCTCCTCCACGAACCAGTCCAGCACGTCGAGCCTGGTGCGATCCACGATGACGGTCGCGTAGTCGGAATGCTCGTACCCGACGAACCGGACGCACCGGCGGCCTCCCGCGCCATCCGGGGCGCTATAGAGCGGTGCAATGCCAATGAGCTGCGTCCCGTCCTTCGCGCCGAGGAGCAGGAGCTCCCACGAGGGCTCTCGAAACGTTTGCCACCAGCTCGTCAGCCACCCGTACGACTGAAATACGGACGGGGTATCGGACCGCGCAACGAGATCGTCCCACGCATCGGGTTCGAGTTCCTCGAAACCCGCGAGCCGATGGATCGCAGAGCACGACTGCAGCATCAGGCGACGACCGCCGCGCGTTGAAACCGTCGCATCATCTGCTGGTGCAGGTGCGACGTGCCGTTCATCAGATTCCGGAACGATGCAAACTCCGACGGGGCCCCCATCCGTTCGAGCATCAGGACATCCGAGCCTGGGCGGACGAACGAGCCGTGGGCAACGACGCCACAGTCGTACCCCGCCTGCTTCACCGCTGCCGCAACCCGCGAGTCATAGTCCTCCGGGCGCCCGCTCGGATAGCAGAACGAGCGAACAGGGCGCCCGAGTTCTTGTTCGAGCCGCACCTTTGACATCGTCAATTCCGTCAGCACGTCCTCGGTCGAACACTGCGACAGGATCGGGTGAGTGCACGTGTGCGCGCCGATCTCAACCAACTCCGGGTCGAGGCTTCGCAGCTCGTCCCATGTCATTCCTCGGTATTCGGGGGTTGGGACGGCAGGAAGAGCATGATTGAGGCTCTCCTGCACGGTGCGCAGGATCTGCGTCCGTCCGCGCTCTCCTGCCCCGACCGCCGCGTCGGCAATGACGTGCCACGATGCTTCGCGCTGCTCGGTCGTGCCGAGCTCGATTGACACGCTCCTCCCGTTGAGCGGGACGATGTACCGGCCCCGCTTTGCGGAGTGCACCAGATAGTGCAGCGCGTCGAACCACAACCAGATCGCCTGATCGGCAAACCGGGTGACGACGAACACCGTCGCAGGGACGCCGTAGCGCCGCAGAATCGGATACGCACACTCGATGAAGTCGCGATAGCCGTCGTCAACGGTCAGCGTGACGATCGACGGACTCAACTCCCGCCCGCTTCCAAGCTGCACCGCCAGCGCATCCAGCCGCGCCGTTCGGAAATTGCGCTTCACATAGCGCACCTGCTGCTCGAACACGTCGGCGCCGAGCCAGCGCGGCGAAGTGGTACGCCCGAACCGGTGGTACATCACGACCCGTGCGGACGTGCGTGTCAGACGGCGCACCATGGGGCCGACGCCTCGAAGCACGAGCTGGCGTCCGGCAATCATGGGCGTGGCTTTCCCATCGCCGTGGACAGCACCGCTCCCACCGACTTCCAGGCG
>JAICSD010000343.1 GCA_025937075.1 Vicinamibacteria bacterium
CTCGATTCGCCGGCTGATCCGCCGCTGCCTCGAGAAAAATCCCGCGCGCCGGCTGAGCAGTGCACAGGATGCCGGACTCGAGATCGACGACGTGCAAACGGAGCCCGAATACGCCGGCACAGCGGCGCTCCAGCGTCGCGTCCCCATCCGGCTCGCGTGGTTCGTCGCGGCCGCGTTGGGCCTCGGACTGGCGGGGACATCCGTCGCACTCTGGCGCGCGACACGCCCATCGCCAGCGCAGGTCATGCGGTACGACCTGCGGCTGCCAGGCCAGACGTCTCTCGCGCTCGCCGAATATCCGCCTGTGGCCATTTCGCACGACGGCAAAGCGGTGGTTCTGGTCGGCACTGCTGAAGGAGGTACACAACTCTTTCTTCGGCGACGAGACGAGGCCACGATCCGGCCCCTTGACGGAACCGAAAACGCCGCCGATCCCGTGTTCTCGCCTGACGACCGCTGGCTCGTCTTCAGGGCAGGCCGGGATCTCAAAAAGATGATCATCGGATCGGCGCCGACCACCATCGCCGGCGTCGAGACGAGCCGCGGCGCGACCTGGCTCGACGACGGATCGATCGTGTTCGCGCCCGACGCCGCAATGGGCCTCATGCGGCTCCCGCGCGGCGGCGGTCCGCTTCAGCCGCTGACCACGCTCGATGCACAGAAGGGGGAGAGGTCCCATCGCTGGCCGGCGGCGCTCCCGGGCGGCAAAGCCGTTCTGTTCATCGTCGGCACGAACGCCAGTCCTGACGATTACAACAACTCGGACGTGGATGCCGTGATCGTTGCCACCGGCGAACGCCGGCATGTCATGACCGGCGCGAGTTTCGTGAGGTACGTCCCGACCGGACACTTGATCTTCATGCGGAACGGCGCGATCAATGCCGTGCGCTTCGATCCCGACTCGCTCACCGTGAGCGGTGTTCCTGTGCCGATCGTCGATGGTGTCGGAGGCGACGTCACGAGCGGCGCGGCGGCGTTCGCGTGCGCGGACGACGGCACGCTCGTTTACGCGCCCGGCAGCGCCGGCGCGACCGGTAACTCGCGCCGCCTCGTGTGGGTGGACAGGAGCGGCGCCGTCGATCCGCTGCCGCTCCCGCCGGCCCTCTACAACGACGTCCGGATTGCTCCTGATGGACGTCGTCTAGCCGTCGTCGTTGGCACGGCGGGTTCCGGCGACGTCTGGATTTTCGACATGCAGCGCAAGACGTTCACGCGTCTGACGTTCGATCGCAACGCGGGTACGCCGGTGTGGTCGGCCGACGGTCAGAGCGTGTTCTACGCCTCCATCGAAGCGGGGAAGGACCGCACCACTTTTTACCGCAGGCCGGTCGACGGCAGCCGCGATCGCGAGCAGGTCGGCGCGATCGAGGGGCGCGCATTTCTCCTGTCCGTGGATGCGTCTGGAACGCTCCTGAAGGTGGTCAAGACGTCGAAAACAGAAGGCCGCGTCAGCGATATCGTCCTGCTGAACGGCGCCAATGGGAAGGTGACGCCGCTGGTCGCCACGGGCGCGGACGAGTACAGCGGATCGACCTCGCCGGACGGCCGGTGGCTCGCCTACCAATCCAATGAAAGCGGGCGTTTCGAGATCTACGTCCGCAGTCTGACCGAGGGAGGGGGCCGGTGGCAGGTGTCCACGACAGGCGGCGAGGAGCCTCGCTGGTCGGCGGACGGACGGGAACTGTTCTTCCGCATCGACAATCGGTTCATGCACGCGGAGGTCGTGTCACAACACCCGTTTGGCGCGAACACGCCGGCGAAGCTGTTCGAAGGGATTGAGAACGTTCGTTCCGACACCGGCAACAGCTACGACGTCGATCCACAAACCGGTCGATTCGTGATGACGCGTTCCGCCGATCCGGCGGCGCCACCATCCGTCACGTCGCTCAACGTCGTGCTCAATTGGTTCGAGGACTTGCGCCGGCTGACGCGCTGAGCGGAGCCGCGCCCCTCGTCGATGACGGAGGTAATCGCGCGGTAGACCTCGCCCATGCCGCCCGTCCCGAGCAGTGCGACGACCTCATACCCTCCCAGTCGTGTTCCTGAAGTAAGCGTCATCGGCGATGGGCGATTAGGGCGCGAAGAGCACTTGGCGGACGAGCGCGGGCGGCATGCTCCCGATCTCGAGCAGCTTCTGGTGGAAATCCTTCAGCGTGAAGCGAGGGCCCATCTTCGCGCGGTACTCGTCGCGCATCTTGAGGATTTCCGACATCCCCATGAAGTAGCCGATGAAATAGCCGGGCCGCGCCAACGCGGAATCCACCTCCGCTTCGGCGGCCCAGCGGAGGAACCCGACGCGGTCCACCATCAGTTGGATCGCCTGCTCGCGTGTCATCCGTCCGGTCTGCATGCCGACGTCGTAAATGACGCGCGCGTTCCTCCACAGGCGCAGCTGCAACTGGCGCAAGTGGATCGTCTCGTTGGGGAAGAAGCCGGTTTCCTGGAACAGCTGCTCGTTGTAGAGGCCCCAGCCCTCCGTGAACATCGGCGTGCTGACGAGCCGCCGCAGCTTCGAGGGGTTGTGCATCTGATACATGATCTGCACGTGGTGCCCGCCATATGTTTCGTGCGGCGCCGTGACGAGAATGACGCCCCAGTCATGCTCGATGAGGTAGTCACGCTTCTTCGCCTCGTCCCACGATGGATCGAAGGGATTGATCTGCCACTCGCCCAGCAGTGTTCCGTCTGCCGCGGGCGGTCGTGAACTCGCCCCCGAGAAATTTCCGTAGTACGGATTGTTCCCGGCCGTCGGTCGTCTGGGCACGACCGTACATCGCTCCGGCCAGGGCAACGCCATCAGGTCCTTGCCGATGATGTGGGCGCGGGCGCGATCGACGACCTCCTGATGCGCTTCGATCATGCGCTCGGGATCCGGGTGATCCTGCTTCTCCTCGTTCGCGATTTGCAGCCAGGATTTCTTCGGATCGATTTGCCGGGCGAGGGCATCGAGATTCTTGACGGTGGCGTCGAACTCTCCCCACGCATACGTCCACAGCTGGGCGGCGTCATAGGGCAGCAGGTACTGCTCGTGCAGCATCCGCGTGTACGCCGCTTCGCCCATCGGCCCGTCACGATGGGCCGCCGCGATCTCGCGCCCGACGAGGATCGATTCGGCGAACCGCTCGTCGATCCTGCTCGATGCGCTCAGCGTCGACGCATCAATCGCTCGCAGCTCGGCGAGTAACGGGCTCGGGTCCGGGGCCGCCGAACCGCGACCGTGCACCGTGAGCCGATCCACGACGGCATCGAGTTTCGCCTGAGACGACGACTGTTGCTGCCATGGCAGGACCGCTCCGACTGCCAGAAGAACGACGGTGATGGATGCGCGCACGTTGGCATCCTACAACACGCTCCCACGCCGCACGCATTCCGCACGCCGCACGCCCCACCCCGCACCCGGCACTCCGCACGGCGGACGTCGCACTCGGTGTATGCTGTCGGCACCTCAATGACCCCCGGGGAACGACTCGGGTCCTACGAAATCATCGCGGCGATCGGCGCGGGCGGCATGGGCGAGGTCTATCACGCCCGTGACACGGCGCTCGGTCGTGATGTCGCGATCAAAGTGCTTCCGCCGGGTTTCACCGGCGACGCCGAACGCCTCCGCCGTTTCGTGCAGGAAGCGCAGGCGGCGGCCGCGCTGGATCACCCCAACATCCTCGCGATCTATCAAATCGGGCAGCACGGAAACGCGCCGTACATCGTCTCGGAGCTGCTGAAAGGCAGCACCATCCGCGACCTCCTGCGGAACGGGCCGCTGCCTGTGCGCAAGGCGGTGGACTACGCGATCCAGACAGCGCGCGGACTCGCCGCCGCACACGACAAGGGCATCGTTCACCGCGATCTGAAGCCCGACAACCTGTTCGTCACGGCTGACGGCCGGGTGAAAATCCTCGACTTCGGCGTCGCCAAGCTGCTGATCCCGGAAGCGTCGGCGGACCGGACGATGAGTGTGAACACGGGGGAGGGAACGGTGCTCGGCACCGTCGGCTACATGTCGCCCGAGCAGGTGCGTGGACAGGCGGTCGATGCGCGGTCGGACGTGTTCAGCCTTGGAGCGGTCCTCTACGAGATGCTCTCGGGCCGCCGCGCGTTTCAGAAGGATTCGAGCGCCGACACCGTCGCTGCAGTGCTGAACGAGGATCCGCCGGAGCTCACGTCCGCGGACCGTGCGATTCCACCCATCCTCGAGCGGACGCTCAGGCGCTGCCTCGAGAAATCGCCGCAGGAGCGTTTCCAATCCGCGCGCGACGTCGCGTTCGCGCTCGAGGATCTGAGTTCGGTGTCCTCGCACCACGTCGCGATCCCCGACGCTCCCGCCGCGAAGAGACGTCCGCGGGCCGCGTTCGTGGCTCTCGCCACGGCGATTGGGGTGCTGACGGTAGGCGTCGCGGGCGTCGCGATTGGACGCTGGGACAGGACGGAGACGACCCAGCCGACATTCCAGCCCATCACCTTCCGTCGAGGCACGCTGCTGTCGGCTCGCTTCGCCCCGGCTGGCGACACGATCGTCTACGGCGCCGCGTGGGACGGGAAGCCGCCGGAAACCTTCGCCGTCACCGGCACGAGCCCCGAATCGCGGCCGCTCGGGTTTCCCAACACCGATATCTACGGCATCTCGACGAAGGGTGAACTCGCGCTGTCGTACCGCACGACGGACCCGTTCCCGCCCACGGCCGGCGTCCTCGCAGAAGTGCCGCTGCTCGGCGGCGCCGCGCCGCGGGAGATCAACAAAGGCGTCGAATACGCGGACTGGGCACCGGACGGGTCAATGGCCGTCACGATCGACGCCGGCATCGGTGACCGGCTCGAGTACCCGATCGGGAACACGCTTTACGAGATCAACGGCCCCATCCACATGATCCGCGTGTCGGCGGACGGGGCGCTCGTGGCCTTTTACGAACCCCAGGAGAAAGGCCTCGCGATCGCGACCATCGACAAGGCGAAAAAGAAAACGACGCTCACCACGGGCTGGCGCGCGATCGACGGACTCGCGTGGTCACCGGACGGCAATGAGATCTGGTTTTCCGCCAAGGGCCGCGAAGCCGGGTGGGGGGTGTATGCCGTCACGCGCGCCGGCGCATAGCGGACGCTGCTGCGGACCCCGGGCGCGTTTTA
>JAICSD010000234.1 GCA_025937075.1 Vicinamibacteria bacterium
ATCCGGGTTGGCGTTGTTCTTGTCGATCTTGTTGATCGCGACGAGGATCGGCACGTTGGCCGCGCGGGCGTGGTCGATCGCCTCACGCGTCTGCGGCATGACGCCGTCGTCGGCCGCGACGACCAGGACGACGACGTCGGTGACGCGCGCGCCGCGGGCGCGCATCATCGTGAACGCTTCGTGGCCCGGCGTGTCGAGGAACACGACGTTGCGGTCGTTGACCTGGACGGCGTACGCGCCGATGTGCTGCGTGATGCCGCCGGCTTCACGCTCCGCGACGCGGGTTTCGCGGATCGCGTCGAGGAGCGTCGTCTTGCCGTGATCGACGTGGCCCATGACGGTGACGACGGGCGCGCGCGTCACGAGATCATCGGCCTTGTAATCCTCGGCCTCGACCTGCAGCAGCTCCTCTTCGAACGTCTGCATCTTGACGTCCGCGCCGAAGTCCCGCGCAATCGTCGTGGCGGTTTCGGTATCGAGCGTGCTGTTGATCGTCATCATCAATCGGCGATCCATCAGCTTCTTGAGGACGTCCTTGGCCTTGACGTCCAGCTTCGTCGCGAGGTCCGCGACGGTCATGCCTTCGGCCAGGGTGATCGTCCGTGAGATTGGCGGTGGAGCAGCCGGCGCCATGGCGACGGGCGCCGAGCGCTGGGCTTCACGCCGCGGCCCCGCCGGACGCGGACCGGACGGCCGCGGCGGAGGCGGACGATACCCCGGTACCTGCGGACGCTGCGGCTGCGACGGACGGACGGGCTGCGACGGCAGCGGACGCGGACCTCCCATCGGCGAGCTCGGCCGAACCGGCAGCGGGCCTCCAGGCCTCGGACCAGCAGGACGCGGCGTTGGTCCAGCCGGCCGTGGCGCGGCAGGACGACTCAAATTTCCGGTCGGCGCGGCCGGCGGCGCTGTGGGCTGCGGTGGGCGAACGAGAATAGGACGGCGTGGCGGCGCAGGCGGCGCCTGTCCGGTTCGCGGATCTTCGACGCGCAGACGAAGCGTCGGCGGCACGAATCGGCCCGGCGGCGGCGCCACGGGACGCGGAGCCGGCGCGGCCGCGGCCGGTGCTCGCGGAGCTGCAGGTTCGGGCGTGGGCGGCGGCTCCGGCGCGGCGGCGGCCGGCGGCGGTTCGGCGGGTTCGGGTGCGCGCACCTCTGCGGCCGGGGCCGCAACGACGGGCTCGGGCGCGGGGGGCGCGGGCGCCGACGCGGGCTCTGGTTCGGCCGCTATTGGCGCGGGAATTGGTTCCGGCTCGGGCGCGGGAGCGACAGCAGGCGCCTCGGACGGCGGCGGTGCTGGCGGCTTGGCCGTTTTCACCAGCCGCGGTGCGGGCATCGCCGGCGCGGCCGGCTTCGGCGGCTCGGGCGCGCGGCCCGCAGGTTTTCGCACCGTGCCGCGCGACGCCGACGGCGTGTCGGCGAACGACGCGTTCGACGGCACCTTGATCCCGCGCTGCCGCGCGAGGCGCGCGACGAACTCCCGCGCGACCACCTCCTCGATCGTGCTCGACGCGCTCTTCACTTCGATCCCGTGGTCGCGCTTGAGCAGCGCGATCACTTCCTGGCTCGTCGTGTTGAGCAGCTCCGCGACTTTGTAGATCCGAACTGTTGCCAAATAGAACCCCTTCGAACTTCCGCCTGTTCGAGCTTCCGCCTGACGGCGGAAGCCACGTCATTCACTATTCAATTTTCGCTGATTGCTCCTCGGCAGCGGCGGCCTCTTCCGACGGCGCCGCGGCTTCGGTGAGCGCAGCGGAGGCGGCGCGCTCTTCTGCGCTCTGGCCTTCGTCCGCTGCGGACGCCTGGCTGCCCTCGGCTGCGCCGGCTTCTTCGGTGCCGCCGATCTCCAGCGCTCCGAACTGCGCCTCGACCTCGCGGCGCTTCTCCTCTTCGCTCTTGATGTCGATCTTCCAGCCCGTGAGCTTGGCCGCGAGCCGCACGTTCTGGCCCTTCTTGCCAATCGCGAGCGACAGCTGCTTGTCTTCGACGATGACCTCCATCACCTTCTCCGCATCGTCGACGATCGAGACGCGCTGCACTTTCGCCGGGCTGATCGCATTCGTGACGAAGATGACCGGGTCCTCGGACCATTCGACGATGTCGATCTTCTCGCCGCGCAGCTCGCGGATGATCGACTGCACGCGCGTGCCTTTCATCCCGACGCACGCGCCGACAGGGTCGACGTCGCGCTCGCGGGAGTAGACCGCGACCTTCGCACGGTCGCCCGCCTCGCGGACGGCCCCGCGGATCATGACCGTGCCGTCGTAGATCTCGGGCACCTCCTGCTCGAACAGCTTGATGAGGAGCGCCGGATCGGTTCGCGAGAGCACGATCTGCGGTCCCTTCGCGCTGCGGTTCACACCGCGGATCACGGCGCGGACGCGGTCGCCGACGGCGTAGTTCTCCGCGCGCGACTGTTCCTTGCGCGGGAGCTGCGTTTCGATGCGCCCGAGCTCCATGATGATGTCGCCGTTCTCGAAGCGCTTGACGATGCCGTTGACGACCTCGCCGACGCGCTGGCTGTACTCGGCGTAGACGTTCTCGCGCTCGGCCTCACGGACCTTCTGGAAGATGACCTGCTTCGCGGTCTGCGCGGCAATCCGCCCGAGGTCCTCGGTCGTACGCGGGAACTCGATCTCCATGTCGACCTCCGCCTCGTCGCCATAGAGCTGCTGCGCCTCCGCGAGCGAAATCTGGTTCGGCGGATCGGTGACTTCCTCCACGATGCGCTTGACCGCACACAGCTCGATCTGTCCCGTGTCCTGGTTGAAGCGCGCGCGGAGCGTCTCGTTCTTGTAGCGCTTGCGCGCGGCCGCCTCGATCGCGTCCTGCACAGCGCCGATGATGATCTCGGGTTCGACGCCCTTCTCTTTCGCGATGGCGTCGATCTGCTGCAACAGCGGGTTCTGCATAAATTTCTCTTCTTCGACCCGGGGGGCTTCGCCCCGCCGGACCCCCCAGCGCCGTCGCTCGCGGGGACCCCCGTGCCCCGCTCCGCTCCGGCGGGCGCGACTAGCGGCGCGCCTAAAACTCCACGTCGAGCTGCGCGCGCTTGATCTTCCCGAGCGGCACCCGATGCGTCTTCCGCCCTTCCTCGAGTACGACGTCGCCCGCCTCGACGCCGCGAAGGCGCCCGGCAAACGCGGACTGCCGCTCGATCGGCTCCATGGTCACCAGCTTCGCGAGCCGCCCCGAGAAGCGCCGGAAATCCGCTTCGGTCCGCAGCGGCCGATCCAGCCCCGGGGAGGAAACCTCGAGCGTGTACTTGTCGCCAAGCTCTGGCGTACCAAATTCGTCCTCCACGTCCAACAGCGGACCGAGATCCTGACTGACGCGCTGGCAGTCCTCGATCCCGACGCTGTCTTCCGGCCGTTCCACCTCTCCCGTCGCGGGCCTGTCGATCACGACGCGAAGTACCATGCCGATGGGCTCGCGCCGCAGCTGCACGTCGAACACCTCGAGCCCATGGCTGGCCGCTACTCGCTCGGCTGCCTCACGGAGCCGCGCGACCCGAACGTCGCCCTGTGGATGGGATCCCGTGTGTTGTGGCGTACTTACTTGCCCTTAAAAACAAAAAGTGGGCACCGGCCCACTGTGGAAAACCCTCGGAACAGCCACCTCAAAGTATAGCACGTTGCGCGTACGCGGCGGAGGACTACGGCGCAACGGGCGCAGCGACGACGTCATAGCCGTTCACGCCGACGATCCGCGCGTGGATGAGGTCACCGGGCGCGATTGCGGATGGGTCGGCGTCCGTCAGGTAGACGACCGGATCGATGTCTGGCGCCTGCCCTTCGATCCGGCCTTGCAAGGCCAGCTCGTGCTCGGAAGACGCGCCGTCGACGAGCACGCGAACGACCTGATCAATCCGCGCGCGCTGGAGCTCGGTCGCGATGCGCTGCTGCCGCCGCATGATGCGGTCCCGGCGCTGGCGCTTCACACGGCCCGGCACATCGTCCCGCATCGAGAACGCTCGCGTGCCTTCCTCGTGCGAATAGGTGAACACGCCGACGTGATCGAAGCGCGTGTCGTCGATGAAGCGCTCCAGCTCGGCGACGTCGCCCTCCGTCTCCCCGGGGAAACCGACGATGAAGGTCGTCCTCAATGTGACGCCGGGCACGCGGCTTCGGATCCGCGAAAGCAGCGCATCG
Source organism: Vicinamibacteria bacterium (assembly GCA_025937075.1). The sequence goes on from JAICSD010000234.1 coordinate 4,151, forward strand.
TACACGCGGCGATTACCCGGCCGCCGCATGCGCCGGAGCACGTCGGCTGACGCATGCTGCAACGGCAGGTCGACATAGCGGCAGACCTTGTCGCACTCCGCCATCGCATCGAGCACATCGTCCGTAATCGTGGTCGGGTAGAGGTAGAGCAGCCGAATCCATTCGAGACCGTCGATCCGATTGAGCTCGCGCAGGAGCCGCGCGAGCGCGCCCCGCTCGGCGCGATCGATCCCGTAGAAGGTCGTGTCCTGCGAGATGAGCAGCAGTTCCTTGACGCCGCGCTCCGCGAGCGTCCGCGCCTCGCGGACGATCGATTCGGCCGTGCGGCTCCGATAGTTCCCGCGCAGCGTCGGAATGATGCAGAAGGCGCACGTGTAGTCGCAGCCTTCTGCGATCTTCACGTAGGCGAAATGGCGCGGGGTCGTCTGCAGCCGCGGCGTGTCGGCGCCGTAGATGTAGGTCGGGAGTGTCGGGGTTCGGGGCTCGGGGCTCAGCGTCCGGGAGTCGGGGCTCGGGATCCGGGATTCGGGTATTTTCTTGAAGAACGTCAGAGGCGTCTCGAGCGCCACAGAGCTCGCATTCCGGTTCCCGGATCCCGAATTCCGATTCCCGACTGCCTCGACGATCCCTTCCACCTCGCCGGTCCCGAGTACCGCGTCAATCTCGGGAATCTCGCGACGAAGCTCGTCGCGGTAGCGTTCGGCCAGGCAGCCGGTGACGACGAGACGCGAGCAGCGGCCATCGCGCTTCTGCTGCGCCATCTCGAGGATCGCATCGATCGATTCCTGCTTCGCGCGATCGATGAACGCACAGGTGTTGACCACGAGGACGTCCGCATCGGCAGCGGCGGGCGTGATCTCGTGTCCCGCCTGCTGCGCGAGCCCGAGCATGACCTCGCCGTCGACGAGGTTCTTCGGACAGCCGAGAGAGACGAAGCCAATTTTCAAGAGTCGAAGTCCTCTGTCACGGCCGGCCGTGATCTCCTCACGGGTACAGCCGATACAGCATACGCGGATAAGGGATGGCCTCACGCAAGTGTTCCAGCCCGCAAATCCAGGACACGACGCGCTCGATGCCCATCCCGAACCCGCCGTGCGGAACGGATCCGAACCGCCGCAGATCGAGATACCACTCGAAGGCCTCCTGCGGCAGGTTGTGCTCCTTGAGGCGCTGGAGCAGCAGGTCGTAGTCGGCGATGCGTTCGCCGCCGCCGATGATCTCGCCATAGCCTTCAGGGGCGAGCACGTCGACGCCGAGCGCGACCTCGGGCCGGTCGGAATCCGGCTTCATGTAGAACGCCTTGACGGCCGCGGGATAGCGGTGCACGCAGATCGGCCGATCGAACTCGTCGGAGAGCGCGGTTTCGTCCGGCGCCCCGAAGTCTCCGCCCCACTCGAACGGTAGCCCTTTCTTCTTCAGAATCTCGGCGGCCTCATCGTAGGAGATTCGCGGAAACGGCGCCTGCACCTTCTCGAGCTTCGACGTATCCCGCTCGAGCGTCTGCAGCTCGCGCTGACGCCGCTCGAGCGCACGCTGAACGACGTAGACGACGAGCCCTTCGGCCAGATCCATGACGTCCTCGAGCGTGGCGTACGCCATCTCCGGCTCGACCATCCAGAACTCGGTGAGATGCCGGCGCGTCTTCGATTTCTCGGCGCGAAAGGTCGGACCGAACGAGTAGACGCGCCCGAGCGCCATGGCGTTGGCTTCGTTGTACAGCTGGCCGCTCTGCGTCAGGTACGCCGTGTTGTCCTCGAAGTACTGCACGGGAAACAGCGTGGTGGTGCCCTCGCACGCGGCCGGCGTGAAGATGGGCGTATCGGCCAGGACGAAGCCGCGGTTGTTGAAAAAATCGCGGACGGCGTTGATCACTTCGTGCCGCACACGGAGGATCGCCTGCTGCCGCTGCGATCGGATCCAGAGATGCCGGCGATCCATCAGGTAGTCGACGCCGTGCTCTTTCGGCGTGATCGGATACTCCTTCGCCTCGGAGACGACCTCGAGCGAGCTGACGTCGATCTCGTGGCCTCCAGGCGCGCGCGAATCGGCGCGCACTGCGCCGTCGACGATCACCGCGCTCTCCTGCGAAAGGTGATCGGCGCGCGTGAAGATTTCATCGCCGACCGCTTTCTTGGAGATGACGCACTGGATGAACCCCGATCCATCGCGGAGCGTCAGGAAGTGAATCTTGCCGCTGGATCGCCGGTTGTGGACCCAGCCGCGGAGCCGCACGGTCTGTCCGTCGTAGCGCGCGATATCGTCGATATATGCAGTCTGCATGGGTTCCTTCGCCGCCGGGGTCCGGGATCTCCGTAGCGCGCAACTTTCGTTGCGCGATCCCATCGCGGCACTGAAGTGCCGCGCTACGAAAGCGCGAGGATCCGCTCGAATCGCTCCCGCGCCCCGCGCGCTGCGTCCAGCGCCGCGTCCGTCGATCCCGGATTCGCGATCTCCATCAGGTACGTGCCGTCGTAGCCGATCTTCTGCATCGACATCAGGGCGGAGTCCCAGTCGATGCGCCCTTCGAACGGCACCAGATGATCGTCCTGCTTCCGGCGGTTGTCGTGCACGTGCGTCGTGATCACGTGCTCGGCCGCCGTCTCGACGGCATCCGCGATCTCACCCATCAGGAACGCATGGCCGAAATCCATGCAGATGCCGGCCCGCGGCGCTTCGAGGTCCCGCTCGAGCAGCGTGACGAGCGCCGATGCGCTCGAGAGATCGTTCGGAATGACCTCGAACGCGACCCGCACGCCAACCGGCTCGGCGAGCCGGCAGATCTCCTCGGCGCTGCGGAGCGCCGCGCCGCGGCTGTTCTCGCCGCCTTTGGCAGCCGGCGTTCCCAGATGCACGACGAATACGTCCGCCGGGATCGTTCTGGCGATGTTCAGCGCGGCGCAGGCTTCCCGCACGGCGTGTTGACGGCGGGTGGTGTCCGGGACCGCGTTCGAGATGACCTCACCCCACTGATC
>JAICSD010000168.1 GCA_025937075.1 Vicinamibacteria bacterium
GCGGTGGTCGTGGCGGTGCTGGCGGCCGTAGCGTTCCTTGGCTGTTACCTTCCCGCCCGGCGTGCCACGCGCGTGGATCCGATCATCGCCCTTCGTCAGGAATAGTCCGCATCCTTTGATCCGCGCGTTCCGCGTTGTCCGCGGCGACCTCGTATACTGTCCCGCACAGGTCAGGGAGGGTCAGTGGTCGCAGTCGTGTGGCAGTTCGACATTCGGCAGGGCACGGAAGGCGAGTTCGAGCGCTTCTACGGCGCCGACGGCGACTGGACGAAGCTGTCGCGCCGCAGCCGCTCGTTCCTCGGCAGCTCCTTTCTGCGGGACATCGCCGTCGACGGCCGCTACCTGCTCGTCGAGTACTGGGGCGAGATGGTGGTGTACGAAAAGCACCTCGCCAACTTCGACACGGAGGTGAAGGCGCTCGAAGCGCAGCGGGAGCGGTTCGTGAACAAGATGGAGACCATCGGCGTCTTCACCGCCCTCGATGTCCCCGACCGTGTCGGCCCCACCTGGTCCCGCCGTTCCGGCGGCTGACGATCGGCGGGACCGCATCTTTCGGCCCACCACCTACCGCACACCAGCGAGCGAGCGAGCGAGCGAGCCAATCACTACTGCTCAGCTCGCATCGCGCCGATGTACTGCGCGGCGGACACGTCGTCTGCTCCTGCACACCTGTGCCCGCACCTGCACAGTACGGCGTCGTCGCCTGCAGGTTCGGGGAGGGGAGCGACGTTGGAGCCTCGATCAATCGGAAGAGAGCAGGGAAAGGCGACCTGGGGCGGGTAGATGTTCTATTTCTTCCAGCGCGGCTCGGAGTTTCTCCGCTGCGAGATCTCCGGGACGGCGGAGGCGGGCTTCAGGATCATCGTGACGGAGCCCGACGGTGACGAGCGCGTCGAGAGCTTCCGCTCGTCTGAAGACGCGCACGAGCGCTGGCTCAGGCTGCAGGAAGGGTTCGTCAACGACGGCTGGTGGGGGCCTCACGGTCGGGACTGATGCTGTCAATGGCGGCTGCCGGCATTGACACGCGTCAGTAAACGGCATTGACCTTCAGCTCGTACGTGACAACTGCGCTGCGATTGGCGATAAGCTACAACGGTGCCCACATCCGACGGAAAGCTCGGCGTCGGCGTCACCGGTGTTGGCTGGTGCGCCGCGCAGCACATCTCAGCCTTCAACAAGAACCCGCACACGCGCGTCACGTGGCTCCACGGGCGTGACGCCGGGCGCACGCGCGCGAACCTGACGAAGTACGACGCGCTCGTCCCGGACGCCCGGATCACCACGCGCTACGAAGACCTGCTCGAGGCGCCCGACGTCGACATCATCGCGATTGCGACGCCCAACCACCTCCACGCATCGCAGGCGGTCGCAGCGGCGCGGGCCGGAAAGGACATCCTCCTCGAGAAGCCGACCGGCCTCGACGTCGACGAGCTCGTCCTGATTCGCGATGCCGTCCACGCGGCCGGCGTCCGGACGATCGTCTCGTTCGAGTTGCACTACAACCCGTTCCTGAGGTTCGCGCACTGGCTGCGCACCGAAGGCTGGCTCGGCGAGATCCGGTTCGCGCGGGCGCAGTACCTGTCGCACGTGACGGACTGGTACGCAGGCTGGGACTGGGTCCGGACGCGTGCGAGCGGCCGCAGCCATCTGCTGGCGGCGGGCTGCCATGCCGTCGACGCCCTGCGCTGGTGTTCCGGGCGGGAAGCGATCGAGGTCAGCGCATTCCACACGCGGTTCACACCGGGCTACGAATACCCCACGTCGATCATCGCGAACCTCCGGCTGGAAGGAGGCACGCTCGGCCACGTCACCAGCTCCACCGATTTCATGCTGCCGTACAACTTCAACCTCGAGCTGATGGGCGACCGTGCGACGCTGCGGCAGGAGCTGCTGCAGTGGATGGATCGGCCGATCGACATCGAGGCGCTGGCCTCCGCGAGCCCGTTTGCCGACGTCTCGTTCGAGCCGGCGACCGATGCGGCGGGACGTCCCGCGATTCGCATCGTGTGCCGGACACCGAATTCCGTCGACGTGGCGCACCATCCCTTCCAGGCCGAGATCGACGAGCTGGTCGCGTGCGTGCTCGAAGGGCGCGACACCACCATCGACGTGTTCGACGCCCAGAAGACGATGGAGATTTGTCTGGCCGCGGATCGCTCCGCCGAACAGGGCGGGCAGCCCGTCGCGCTGCCGCTGGTTGCCGGCGAGGCCACCACACGCACAGCAGCAACCGCTGACGTCACCGCGCATTGAGGGAGAAATAGACATGGGAAGCCGATCCACGAGGCGTGAATTTCTGAAGACGGCGACGGGGATCGCGGCGTCGATGCCAATCGTGCTTCGCGCGCAGGGTCCTTCCCGGCAGACGGTGCCCCCGAACGAGCGCATCCAGATCGCGCTCATCGGCGCCGGCGGCCAGGGCTCCTTCGACACCAGGACCGCGCTTCGGCTGCCCGGGATCGAGATGGTCGCCGCGTCTGACGTGTACGACGGCCGTCTGGCGCGCGCGAAGGAGGTCTGGGGAAATCAGGTGTTCACGACGCGCGACTATCGCGAGGTGCTCGCGCGCCCTGACGTGGACGCCGTGGTCATCGGCACCCCCGATCACTGGCACGCGCGGATCGCGATGGACGCGATGAAGGCCGGCAAGGACGTCTACGTCGAAAAGCCGATGGTGCAGGACATCGAGGAAGGGCAGCAGGTCATCGACGCCGAGCACCAGACGAAGCGAATCCTGCAGGTCGGCAGCCAGCGCGTCAGCTCGATCATCTATGCGAAGGCGCGCGAGCTGTATCGCAGCGGCGCGATCGGCGAGCTGAACATGGTCGAAGCGTGGATCGATCGCAACTCGGCGCTCGGCGCGTGGCAGTACACGATCCCGCCCGACGCGTCACCCGAGACGATCGACTGGGATCGCTTCCTCGGCAACGCGCCGAAGCGGCCGTTCGAACCGATCCGGCTGTTCCGCTGGCGCAACTATCGCGATTACGGCACGGGAATTCCCGGCGACCTCTTCGTCCACCTGTTCACCGGCATTCATTTCGTGCTCGATTCCCTCGGGCCGACGCGCATCATGGCGACGGGCGGTCTCCGCTATTGGCGCGACGGGCGCGACGTTCCGGACGTGATGCTCGCGTTGTACGACTATCCGAAGACGCAATCCCACCCAGCGTTCACGCTGTCGCTCAAGGTGAACTTCGCGGAAGGCGCGGGTGACAGTCAGGCGTTCCGCTTCGTCGGTCCGGACGGCGTGCTCACGATCGCCACGTCGAGCGTCACGCTGACCAAGCGTCAGCGGCCGAAGGAGCCGGGCTACACGATCGACACGTTCCCGCAGGCGATGCAGGACCGAATCCTCGAGGACTATCGCGCAAAGTACCCCGATCAACCCGAGCTCCGGCCCGCCGACGAGCAGGTGTTCCAGGCGCCGCCGAACTATTACGACGGCCTCGATCACTTCCGCGTCTTCTTCGACGCGATGCGCACGCGAAAGCCCGTCGTCGAGGACGCGACGTTCGGCTTCCGCGCGGCAGGCCCGGCGCTCCTCACGAACGAAAGCTACTTCGACTCGCAGCCGATCGCCTGGGATCCGGAAAAAATGCACAAATCGGCGCCTCGTAACACGGCGTGACGCACCCGCGGCCGGGAAGCTTCTACACGCGGCGCCGCGTCGCGCCGATACCCTGGTCGTGATCTATTTCTTCCACAAGAACGAGCGGTTTCTGCAGTGCGAAATCGCCCCCACCCACATCCCGGACACCTTCGCCATCGTCCTCACGGAGACGGACGGGACTATTCGATCGCATTTCGTACAGGGATCTTCTGAGACGCAGCGCCGCTGGGTGCAGCTCGAGCTCGACCTGAAGGCTGCGGGCTGGCACGGGCCGCACGGCCGCGAATAGCGGACGTGTCAGGTTATGTTGGACTGAGCGTTCTTCTCGAGCAGGGCGTGGACGGTTTTGACGACCGTTTCGGTATCGAGCGGCTTGCGGAGCACGACGAGCGGACCGAGGCCGGCGAGATCGCCTTCCTGCGTGGACGAACCGGTCGTGACGAGCACGGGCACGCGCGTCAGCACCGGCGTCTGTCGCATCGTCGACAGGACCTCGACGCCGTTGACCCAGGGCAGGAGCAGATCGAGCACGATCAGATCCGGCGTCATGGTCTTCAGCATACGCAGCGCTTCGGCCCCGTTCGCGGCGGTGACGACGTCGAATCCTTCGGAGTTGAGCAGATCCTCGACGAGCCTTCTCGCTTCTTCGTGGTCTTCGACAACGAGGACCTGCGCCGCGTTCAGCGACACGACGGGACCTCCGGCTGAAGCGAGGGGCATTGCCGCCTCGCGTTGCACGTCGTGTACCAGCTACGCATTTCGGGTGTCCGCAATGCAGAGACTGAAATCCATCCTGAACAGTTCAGCGGCGACCTGATCCATTCACATCCGTAAGGGTCAGCGACGTATCAACCGCTGACACCAGGCCCTAACGCGCCCGCACGAATTCCACGGAGACGGGCGCGCCGACGCTGATGGTCTGCTTGGTCGGCGTCAGGCGGCCCGTCCGCGGATCGATGCGGAACACCACGACGGAATCCGACTCCTGGTTGCCGGCAATCAGCCACGTGCCGGTAGGATCGATGCCAAATCCCCGCGGCGTCCTGCCGTTCGTCGGCTCGTTCGCGACGTATGTCAATCGGCCCGTCTTCTGGTCCACACTGAATTGAACGATGCTGTTGTGCCCGCGGTTCGAGCCGTAGAGAAAGCGGCCCGAGGGGTGGAGCTGCAGTTCGGCGGTGCTGTACTCGGGCTTCACGATCTCTCCGGCGGGGAGAGTCGAGATGGTTTGCATCGGCTTGAGACCGCCGCTCTCCGGATCGCGCGTGAACGCCGTCACGGTGCAGATCAACTCGTTGATGACATAGGCAAAGCGTCCACCTGGATGAATCGCGAGGTGCCGTGGTCCGGCGCCTGCCTGGACGGATGCGAACGGCGGATCGTTCGGTTCGAGCGATCCCTTCGTCGCATCGAAGCGGTAGATGAGGATCTTGTCGAGCCCCAGATCGGCGACGTAGGCGAACCGATTCGATCCGTCGACGTCGATCGCGTGCGCGTGCGGCTCCTTCTGGCGCGACGGGTTGACGCTCGATCCGGTGTGCTGGACGAACGCGGACGCGGGCGCGAGGCGGCCGTCGGCGCCGATCGGCAGCACGGCGACGCTGCCGCCGCCGTAGTTGGCGACGAGCACGTCGTGGCCGGACCGATCCACTGACAGGTGAGCGGGACCCGCGCCGCGGCTGGACTGCTGATTGAGCGGCGACAGCTTTCCTGTGCTGCGATCGACGGCAAAGGCGCTGACCGAGCCCGCCGGCTGTCCCTCGAACGTGTCGACCTCGTTCACGGCGTACAGGAAGTCGCCGCTCGGGTGCGCCGCGAGGAAGCTCGGGCTCGGCGTCTCGACGGCGAGCTGCGGTTCGGTCAGCGCGCCCGATTTCACGTCGAGCGTGGAGACGTAGATGCCCTTGCTCTTCGCGCCGGTGTAGGTCCCGAAATACACCAGCGTCGGTCCGGACGCCGGCGTCCGTGTCTGCTGCACGCCCGCGGACGATATCAGCATCAGTCCCGCTACAGCCATTGCGCTCCGCATCTCGTGGGCTCCTTTCGTGCGTGAGGCTGGATTGTAGCCCGGCAGGCGGCAAGGTATGCTTTCGCACCATGCAGATGCCCCGCCGTGGCCAGCGTGTGATCGCGTTCGCGATGGTCGCGGCCGGAACGATCCTGATGTCCTCGACGTTTTCCGCGCAGAACCAGCCGGCGAATACGGAGCCGCAGCCGGGACCGGACTCGCAGGTGCAGCCGGGAACGCCGACGGGCGAGGTGATCAAGGGTGAATTCGCCGAAAGCCGCATCTATCCGGGCACATGGCGCGAGTACTGGGTCTACATCCCGAAGCAGCTCGATCGATCGAAGCCCGCGCCGGTCATGGTGTTCCAGGACGGCTTGCAATACAACGCGCCCGTCGTCTTCGACAATCTGATCAACAGGAAAGAGATTCCGCCCATCGTCGGCGTGTTCGTCATGCACGGGCGGGTGAAGGCGCCGTCGAGCGACGCGCTCGATCGGATGAACCGGAGCGTCGAGTACGATTCGGTGAGCGGCGACTATGCGGCGTTCCTGCTCGACGAGATGCTCCCGTTCGTCGCGAAGGCCCACGGGCTGAATCTCTCGACGGATCCGAACGACCGGGCGATTGCGGGCAACAGCAGCGGCGCGATCGCGGCGTTCGCGGCGGCCTGGCAGCGGCCCGATGCCTTTCACCGCGTGTTCAGCGCAATCGGCACCTACGTCGGCCTCCGCGGCGGCAACGAGCTGCCGGTGCTGATCCGCAAGACGGAGCCCAAGCCAATCCGCGTGTTCCTGCAGGACGGCCGCAACGACCTGAACAACTACACCGGCAGCTGGTTCATCGCGAACCAGGACATGCTGTCCGCGCTCGAGTTCGCCGGCTACGACGTGCGCCACGAATGGGGCGATGGGGAGCACAACTCACGCCATGCCACCGCGATCTTTCCCGACGTCGTCCGGTGGTTGTGGCGCGATTATCCAGCGCCCATCAAGGCCAACCCGGAAGGAAAGTCGCGGCAGGATGTCTTCCAGACGCTCATTCCGGGCGAAGAGTGGCAGCTCGTCACCGACAAACCTGTCCACGGCGCCGGCGTCGCGAGCAACGCAAACGGTGAAGTCTTCTTCGAAGACACCGATGAGAATCGGCTCTACACGGTTGCACGCGACGGAAGCGTCACGCCGTTTGCCAGCCACACGAGTCCGGTTCGCGCGTTGACGTTCGGACCCGACGGGCAGCTCTACGCGTCGGCGCCGCGCAGCGGCGAGATCTCTGCGTACGATCCGTCGGGGAAGGCACGCATCGCCGCGCGTGGCGTCTCCGCGATCGATCTCGCCATGAACGTCAAAGGGGATCTGTACTTCACCGATGGCGCGGGACGCGTGTGGCTGCTGCCGAAAGGCGGCAAATCCCGCGTCGTCGAGAAGGACATCAAGGCGCCGGTCGGCGTGCTTCTCTCTCCGGATCAGACGCTGTTGTACGTCTCGGACAACGACGCGCAGTTGTCGTGGGCGTTCGAGATTCAGCCGGACGGCTCGCTTGCGCACAAGCAGCGCTACTTCTACGTCCACGTGCCGGACCCCGTGGCTGCAAGCGGCGCCGCGGGCATGGCCGTCGATACGGCCGGCAGCGTGTACATGGCGACCTCGCTCGGCGTGCAGGTCTTCGATCAGATCGGCAAGTGCCACGCAATCATTCCGCCGCCGGTGCGCGCGCCCGTTACGAACGTGACGTTCGGCGGCGCCGACCTCCACGAGTTGTACATCGTCTCCGACCATCGGCTGTACCGGCGCAAGACGAAGGTGACGGGCGTCCAGTCCTGGAGGGCGCCGATCAAGCCGCCGCAGCCGCGACTGTGACGTCCTCGTCTGCTCCTTCAGCGGCTGGCCCGCAGCGCCGGTTCGGTCTCGTTCAGGCGACCGCCCTGAACATGATCAACATGATCGGGATCGGTCCGTTCATCACGATCCCGCTGCTGCTGACGGCGCTCGGCGGCCCGCAGGCGATGCTCGGCTGGCTGGCCGCGCTCGTGATCGTGCTCTGCGACGGCATGATCTGGAGCGAGCTAGGGGCCGCGATGCCGGGCCCCGGCGGATCGTTCGGCTATCTTCGCGAAGCGTTCGGACGCGAGACCTTCGGCCGCCTGATGGCGTTTCTCTTCGTGTGGCAGTTCATCCTCAGCGGGCCACTGGAGATCGCGTCCGGTTACATCGGCTTCACGCAGTACCTGGGCTACATCTGGCATGGCCTCTCGGGCTGGACGCTCTTTCTCGTCGCAGCCGGAGTCGGCGTGCTCAACGTCGTGCTGCTGTACCGGCGGATCACCTCGATCGCCACGATCACCGTGAGCCTGTGGGTGGGCACGCTGGCCACGACGATTGCCGTCATCGCGACCGGCGCGCTGCACTTCAATCCCGCCATCGCGTTCGATGTGCCGCCGAACGCGTTCAACCTGTCGCTCGGGTTCCTGATCGGCCTGGGGGCCGCCGCGCGGATCGGGGTATACGACTATCTCGGGTACTACGACGTCTGCTACATCGGCGACGAAGTCGAGCGCCCGGGCCGCGTCATTCCGCGCTCGATCCTGATCAGCACGGTCACGGTCGCGCTGATCTACATCGGGATCAACCTGTCGATCATCGGGGTCGTTCCCTGGCGCGATTTCGTGCCAGCCGACCAGCATCCGGCGTCCAGTTTCATCGTCTCGATCTTCATGGAACGCATCTACGGCTCCGGCCTCGCCACGCTCTTCACCGTGATGATCTTGTGGACGGCGTTCGGATCCGTGTTCGCGCTGCTGCTCGGCTACTCGCGCATTCCGTATGCGGCGGCGAAGGAGGGCTATTTCTTCAGGCCGTTCGCGCGGCTGCACGCGACCGGGGGATTTCCATACGTCTCGCTGCTCGTGCTCGGCGCGATCTCGATCCTCGCGTGCCTCTTCTCGCTGGGCGTCGTCATCGACGCGCTCATCGCGACGCGGATCCTCGTCCAGTTCGTCGGCCAGGTGGTCGGCGTCATGCGGCTGCGCCGCGCGCGCCCCGACATGCC
>JAICSD010000226.1 GCA_025937075.1 Vicinamibacteria bacterium
GAAATCAATCTCGTCGACGCTCGCCGAACTGCGCGAGCGGGCCGCCGTGCTCCACATTCACCCCGAAGATGCCGCGGCGCGCGGGATTGCGCAGGACGATCCGGTCCGCGTGTTCAACGCGCTCGGCGAGCTGCACTGTCCTGCGAATCTCACGCCCGATATGCGCCGGGGAACGGTGGCGTTCTCGAAAGGCGTCTGGCGTCGCAATACCTACAACGGCTCGACGTCGAACGCGCTCGTCCCCGACACGCTCACCGACCTGGGCGGCGGCGCGTGCTTCAACGACGCGAGGGTCGAGGTTGCGCTGCTCGGCCGCCACTGACGAGATCACGGCCGCCGCAGCGCACAGCGCGCAGGCGGGTCAGTAGCTGAAGAAGAAAATCAAATCGACGCCCGCTCTCTCGATACGCTGCTGCGTGAGCCGATTGGCTGCGGCCGTCGTCTCCGGCGCGACGTTCGCCGACAGGCGCAGGAAGTCGGCGAGCTGGTACTCGATCATGAACTCCGTGTAGCTGTGTTGACCGAACTGCTGGCGGAAGCGGACGAACGCGCGATCGCTGACCTGCTTTCCCAGCGTGACGCCGCCGGCTGTCTCCCCCGTCTGCGGATCCGAGGTCGTAATCTCGAAGAGATCGACGTCGAGCGCCTTGCCGATGGAGCGGCTCAACGGCGCAGCGATGAAGCCACTGGCAATCCCTCCCGCCGTCTCCGCCAGCGACGCCCGCTCGCCGGTACCGAGCTCGTTGACGGATCGGTTGAAGATGATCAGCGACAGAATGTCCGCCTCGTCGAGCGGCGGCTGGCTGGTCAATGCGAGCTCTGGCGACCGCATCGAGCCGGTGACGTGAATCGTCGCGGTGACACCCGTGTTCGGAATCAGGCGATTTGCGGTGACGTCGAGATTCGGATTGATTTCAGGCAGGCCGAGGAACTGCACGGTCCCGCCGCGCGCGATATCGAACCGGCGGCCCTGGAACTCGTAGAACCCGCGGACCGTATCGACGGTGCCCCGCAGGACGATGGGCCCGTCCGGATCCTTCTGAATGTGCACATCCGCGCCGACGGTCGCGTTGACGTTGCCTATCTGCGCGGTCGTGGGGCCGCCCGGACGTAGATCGGAGCCGCGCAGGACCATGTTGTCCGGCACGACGAGGTGCACGTTCATCGCGAGCGCCGCCATGGGGCCGGTCTGCGGCGCCGGCGCTCCCGGTGCGGTGGCGTTCTGCTCCGGCGCGGCCTCTTCGTTCAGGTTTCGGCCCCGCTCGAGGGCCTCGCGCGTTGCCTCTTCGGCTCCCTTTTCCGTTCCGATCGTCGTCTGCTGCGCGGTGACGACATCCGGCAGCGCCTGTTCGGAGTAGTACGAGGAGGCGTACCGCAGCAGGATCTTGTCCACCTCGAGGCGGGCCTGATCCATGCGGACCTCCCCCTCGATGCGGGGCGCGCGCACATCGCCTGTCAGCTTCAGATGCGACTCGACGTGGACGTCGCCCAGCTCGTTGTCGATGAGCTTGAAGTTGTCGCTGTCGATCGAGACGTTCACCGCGCCCGCGTGACGCTCGTGCACGGCGAGGTCGCCGGCGATCGTCAGCGCGTCGCCGTGCTGGTCGAGGATCTGAAACCGCGGAATGCGGATGAGATCCGGCTGGAGCTCGATTCTCGTCGTCAGGCCCGTGAACGACGTGCTAGCCTGCACGACCTTGAACCCGCCGTTCTGCAGGTCGACGTACCCGGTCAAGTGCGGGTCCTCGCCGGATCCCGTCACCCGGACGTCCGCCTGCATGGTCCCGGTCACGTTCGTGAGCTGATTGGTGAACCCCTGCACCAGGCCGAGATCGATCTGCGAGGACTGAATCCGGACGTTGATCTGATCGCCCGCGCTTGCGGCGATATGGCCCGTCACGCCCGGCGGGTTCGGGCGGAGCGCGCTCATCGGCAGCGTGCCTCGTGCGGTCAGCTCGACGCCCGGTGTCTGCTGCAGCCGCGCGTCGAGGCTGAGCCGATCGTTCACGAAGGTCGCGTTCACGCCCAGCGAGTCGTACTTGAACCGCTGGAATCCGCCGTTGGTGATCTGCACCTGCCCATCGATCGCCGGCGCCTTCGACGTCCCGTTGATCGTGGCGTTGGCGTTCAGGGTCCCTGAGAGCCCCCTGTTCTGCAGGAGCAGATGCTCGAGCTGCGACACGTCGACGTTCTGCGCGCGCACGCGCACGCCCTCGGCCGCAGGAGTGTCGCCCAACGAAAACGCGCCGCCCACCTCGAGGCTCTGATTCCCGCTCACCAGCCGCATGTCTTCCACCTGGACGCGATCCTTGCCGTACTGCACCGCCGGCTGCGCGCCCGGCGCGGTACGCCACTCGATCCCCTGCGTGCGGATGGCGAGAGTCGGAAGATGGATCTCCTGGTGATCCGGATGGAAGATGACGCTGCCGGAGGCATCGAGCTGGCGCGATCCGCCCGCCGGCTGCCCTGCCGCTTGTTCGGCCGCGCCGCCCGACGGCGCCTCGGCGACATGGGTCTCGAACACGAGCGTCTTGTCGGCGTACGTGGTATTGGCCTTCAACTCGCTGATCTGCACACCGCCAGCCTGGATGAACGTCCCTGTCGTCTGCGCCTTGATCTGCGCGCGCGCGAACTCCAGATTTGACACCGTCGCCGTGAACGTGCTGTTCAAGTCGAGCGCCTTGTTCTCCTGGTAGCCCAGATCCGATCCGTTCAGCGTCGCCGTCGTCTGGAGGAGCGTCGCGTTGCCGGTCAGCGTTCCGTCGAGCGTCGCGGATCCCGTCAACGGCTGATTGAACAGTTGACCGATGGTTTCGAGATTCGTGGCTTCGACGTGGTACTTCAGATTGCTGCTGCCGGCATCGCCGAGCGCAATCGGGCCCGATGCCTGTACATCGATGTCTGGTCCCTTGATCGTGGCCTGGCGCAGATTGCCCTGGCGGCCCGCGTACTGTCCCTGAATGTCTGCGGACGCGATCTTCACGCCACCGACTTCTGTGTCACTGAGCGTCACGCGGCCGTCGGCGGTAATCGAATCCGCCGTGATGGGGCCTGACGCGTTGCTGACGCCGAACGCCGCATCGATCGCCGCGTTCACGGTGCCCTTGTAGTTGGGATTGCCCGTGATACGCGCCGGATCGAAGCCGCGGAGCTCCCCGTTCGCGCGCCCCTGCACGGTCCCGTTCGCCAGATGCGCGTCGACGGCGAGATGCGGCACGTCGCCGCCCATTACCTGCGAGTCCGTCATCGTGGCTTTCGCGTCGACCGTCATCGCGTCCACCGCCGTGCCGTTCCCGGACACGTCGAAGTCGACGTTGAGCCGGCTGTCGTACTCGGGCTTGTCGAGCGCGGTGATCTGAAATGTCTGACCGACACGCGCCAGGTTCACGTTCCGAACGCCGCCTCGCGCGGTGTAGCGCGCCTCCAGGTGCGCAGGTCCGCGGCGAACCGGCGTCGAGACGAGGCCGAAGTCGGCCGTCGTTCCGTCGACAATCGTGCCGCCGGCGAGCGTGGATTCCGCAAGCGTCACGGCCCCGTCAACCGTCGTGCGCTTCGGGGCGGTCGAACCCGTGACGTGGTACGACCGCGCGTTCAGATCCGTTTCCACCTTCGGCGCGTTCAGGGTGCCCGGCAGTCCGGCAAGGTTGACGTGCATCGCGCTGCCCGCCATGTCGAACTGGAGCGGCTCGCCCTCTTTCCCGGGAACCACGACGAATCCCTTCGCCGTTGCGGTTCCGCCGTACGCACCGGCGCGGCCGTCGACGCCAATGTGACGGCCATCGAAGTCCGCGGTCACGCGGACGTCATTCGCACGGTATCCCGACGCGGCGACGCGTGGCGCATCCACCGTGATGCGTCCGCGCAGTCGATCGAGCGCGGGCGCGCTCGCCGGCGCGGAGGCCATCGTCACGTCGAGGTTCGCGTGGGCGGTGATGTCGCTCTTCTGTGTCGGATCCTTCAGCAGCGGCGCGAGATTCAGGTTTCGGACATTCACGTCTCCGCGAGCGGCCAGCGTCGGCGCCTTCACATCGGCGGTGATGGTGCCCCGCACCTCCCCGGCTTCCGACGCTTCGTTCAGCGTGAGCTTCAGGCTGTTCTGCGGTCCGTCAGCGCGCAGGTCCACCGATGGATGCAGGTTGTACCCCTTGATGACCGGAAGCACGCCCGACAGCTCCGGCAGCGACACGCGCGGCGACGAAGCGGTCACTTGAACATTCGGATTGTTCAGATAGTTTCGGATGACCCCGTCGACCGTGAGCGTACTCTCGGACGTCTTCAACGACAGCTTCTCGACGTTCAGGTTGTCGTCGCGCGTGCCGATCCGGCCATTGAGCTGCGTCACCGTGAGATCGGGCGCCTTCCCCGTAAACGACAGGCTGTTGAGCGTCAGGCTGTAGTGCACCGGCTCGTACTCGAATCCAGCCTTGATGTGCAGGGCGTCGATTCGCGATGGCAGCCTGTAGGTATCCGACGGCGCCTTGTCTTCGATCGCCGCGCGGCCGTTCACGATTTCGATGTCGGGCAGCGAGATCGACCGTTCCGGCCCTTCGCGCTCCGCCTCCTGCTCCTGTTTCTTGACCAGGTTCGCGACGTTCCAGCCGTTCGCGTCGTGCCGCAGCAGGACGAACGGCGACTCGAGCCGAATCTCGCGAACGGTAATGCCCTTGGAGATCAGCTCCCCGACGCTGTACTTGACTTCCAGCCGATCGAGGGCGGCGACGCGCTCACCGTTGACCTCGATCGCGACGTTGCGCAGCTCGACGCCGTAGAACAGATTGCCGCCGAGGCTGCCGATCGAGAGATTGCCGTTCAGGTACTGCTTCGATTCGCGCACGACGTAGCGCCGCAGCCAGTCGCGAAACCACGGCGTCTGCGAGACGATCAGCGCCAGCGCCACGATGCCGATCACAAGCGTCCCTACGAGGGCGACGACCTGCATCGTGCGTCTCAGATATTTCTTCGCCGGTGAAACCCTGCGCTGAAGCACGCGACGTCCCTGCTTCCTAAAATGCCTGGCCGATCGAGAAGTGAACCCGGATGCGGCGCGCCTGCGGCTCGCCGTTGACGAGGAGCCCGGGAATCGGGTTCAGCTGATAGCCGATGTCGAGCCGAAACGGCCCAACGGGCGTGTTGTAGCGAAGTCCGGGGCCCACGTCGTACCGCATGTCGTTCAGGTTGAAGTCCCACGGATTGAGCCAGACGTTCCCGGCGTCCGCGAACGCGACCGCGCTGAGATTGCGCCAGACCGGAAAACGCAGCTCCGCGGAGGACTCGAGCAGCGTCAAGCCGCCGACGGCATTCCCGTCGTCGAGCGGGGACACCTCGAACCGGCCCCACCCTCGGAGGCTCGTGGCGCCCCCCAGGAAGTACCGTTTGAAGAACGGTACGTTGGCGTCCTGATTGCCCCACGGATCGATCGATCCGCCGCGCACGCGCAGCGCCACGAGCGCGCGCCGCCCGAGCGCCAGGTATCCGCGGCCTTCGAGCATGGTTTCCCAGTAGTTGAAATCCCCCCCGAGCAACTTGCCCGCCTGCTCGATGTGCGCGCTCGCGACGTATCCGTTGCGCGCGTTGATTTGACTCCCGGCCGTACCGCGCTGGATGTCGAAACCGAACGAGGACAACATGCCGCGGCCTTCGCCCGTCCTCGGATCGAGACCGAGCGCGATCAGGTCGTCGCGAAACGTGGGGTCCGCGAGCGCCTCGTCCGAAATCGTGTACCGCTCGTACTCACCCGTGTACTTGATCGAGAGAACGGTGGTCGCGAGGCGCTGCGAATAGGGACCGGGGCGCGCGAGCGGCCGTTCGAGCGTGACGCTGCCGCCATCGGTGTCGAGCGTGTAGGCGGGCTCGTCGTTGTGCCACGCCTGCCCGCTCACGAGCAGGCCGTATCGGGGAGCAAGGAACGCCGGCTGTTTGAAATTCACACGGGCGCCGCGATCGAGCGACGAGTACTTCCCCTGCAGTTGCAGCGTCCGCGCGCCTCCGAAAAAGTTCACGTGCCGCCAGTCGCCCGTCAGGCGCAGCCGTTCCTCGCTGCCGAAGCCCACACCGAAATTCACCTTGCGGTGATTGCCCTCGGTCACCGTGATCTTGGTCGGAATGACCTCGGGCTGTTGCCCTTCTTTCACCTCCGGCTCGATGTTGGCGAACTGAAACGTCTCGAGCGCGTAGAGCTTCCGCTGGCTCTCCTCAATCTCGCTCAGGCGGTAGCGCCGGCCCGGACGGAACGTGAGCTGCCGGCGCACGACCTCGTCGCTCACGCTGCTGTTGCCAGTAATCTCGATCGGACCATAGCGCGCGATCTGGCCGGGCGTCACGTCGACCTTCAGGACGACGGCGTGGTCGTTCGTGCCGGGATCGTCGCTGAGGCGAACGGACGCGTACGGGTAGCCGTGGTCCTTGATCTCGTCGAGGACCATCTCACGTGTTGTCTGCGACAGCGCACGATCGAGCGGAGCGCCCTGCTTCAGCGGCACGCGGCTTTTCAGCTCGCTGAGATGACGCTCGGGAAGAGCGTCGAGGCCACTGTAGTCAATCCGCTCCACGACGATTGGCTGTCCTTCGTCGATGTTCACCGTGATGTCGACGGCGTCCTGCTTCTCGTTGAGCTTCACGTCGAACGACTTCACCTTCGCGTCCGGAAAGCCACGATCGCGGTAGAACGCGACAATCCGCTTCAAGTCGGCTTCGAATTGCGCGCGTGCGAAGTAATGGTCCGCACCCCAGGGCAGCCAGGAGCTCGCCTTCGTGGCGAGCGCCGACTTCAGCTGCCCTGCATCGACCGATTTGATCCCGTTGAACTTGAGATGGTCGACGCGAATGGTCCCCTGCTCACCCTCCTTGCACGCCGTCAGAGGCAGGAGCAGACACACGGAGAGGACGATGGCCGACGTGTGGAGGAAAGTTGTGCCCGGAAAATGGAACGAAGGGCGCACGAGGCGGAGTGGAAACACGTCTCGTGCCAAGAGGTGCATGCTGCGGACGACCGCAGCTCGGCCGTATTCGTAACCTACTCGTTCGAGATGGTCGGCTTGCCGCTGGAGACCGAGAGCATGATCCCGAGGCCAACGGCAATCACGAGCCCGATCACGATCCACGTGGCGGAGACGTGACGCAACACGCCGCCGTACCAGAGCGCGGCGAGCGCACCGATGATCAGGATGAAGTAGCCGACGAGATACAGATTGATGAAACGCATGAACTCCCAGCTCCCAATTCCCAACGCCCAACCTCCAAAGGTCTTTTGGGAGTTGAGCGTTGGGAGTTGGCGTTTATCGGCTGATGCGGACCACCAGTGCCGCGCGGCGGTTGAGACGACGCGTCTCTTCGCGCGAGTTGTCGTACTTCGGCCGCTCCTCGCCGTAGCTCACCGTGCGCAGCC
>JAICSD010000455.1 GCA_025937075.1 Vicinamibacteria bacterium
CGCCGCCATCGGCTCCTGGAAGACGAATCCGATCTCTCCGCCGCGCACGGGCTGCAGCTCCTGTTCGGACAGCGCCATCAGGTTACGTCCGTTGAGCTCGATCGTGCCCGCCTCGATGCGTCCCGGTGGCGGCACGAGCCGCAGAATCGACACCGCCGTCATCGATTTCCCGCTGCCGGACTCGCCGACGAGGCAGAGCGTCTCGCCGCGCCGCAGCGCGAAGGAGACGTGGTTGACGACGGCCCGCGAGCCGAAAACGGTGGTGAGGGAGTTGACGATGAGGAGGTCGGACCTCCGTCCTTCAGACATCGCCTTCCCGGTGCTCGCCGAAGACGGCGCGCATTGCGTCCGCAATCTCGCCGAGCGTCGCGGAGGCCTCGACGGCGCGAATGATCGCGGGTACGAGATTGTCGGTCCCGCGTGCCGCGGCGCCGACGCCGTCGAGCGCAGGGCGCCACGCGCTCTGATCCCTCTCCGCCCGTACCGCGCGTACGCGCTCGATCTGCGCGGACTCGATCGCCGGATCGACGCGCAGGGTTTCGATCGGCTGCGCTTCGTCCGTTTCGAAGCGATTCACGCCGACGACGATCGTGCGGCCCGAATCGATGTTGACTTGCGCGGCATACGCGGCGTCCTGGATCTCGCGCTGGATGAAGCCGGACTCGATCGCCGCGAGCGTTCCGCCGAGCGCGTCGATCTTCTCCAGCAGCGCCACTGCGTCGTGCTCGATTCTGTTCGTGCGCTCTTCGATCGCGTACCCGCCGCCGGCAGGATCGACTGTATTGGCGACGCCGCTCTCCGCGGCAATGATCTGCTGCGTACGCAGCGCAATCCGCGCAGATTCCTCCGTCGGCAGCGCCAGCGCTTCGTCGCGGCTGTTGCAGTGGAGCGACTGCGTGCCGCCCAGCACCGCCGCCAGCGCCTGCAGCGCGACGCGAACGATGTTGTTGTCGGGCTGCTGCGCGGTCAGCGTGCTGCCCGCCGTCTGCGCGTGGAACCGGAGCTGCTGCGCGCGAGGATTCGTCGCGCCGAAACGCTCGCGCATGAGCCGCGCCCAGAGCCGCCGCACCGCGCGGAACTTCGCGACCTCTTCGAGAAAATCATTGTGCGCGTTGAAGAAGAAGGACAGGCGCTGACCGAATCGGTTCACGTCGAGCCCGGCGGCTCTCGCCGCCTCCACGTACGCGATTGCATTCGCACACGTGAACGCCACTTCCTGGACAGCCGTCGATCCCGCTTCGCGGATGTGATAGCCGCTGATCGAGATCGTGTTCCAGTTCGGCAGCTCGCGATCGCAGTAAGCGAAGATGTCCGTGACGATGCGGAGCGACGCGCGCGGGGGATAGATGTACGTCCCGCGCGCGACGTACTCCTTCAGGATGTCGTTCTGAACGGTCCCGGCAATCTGTGAGCCGTCGAGCCCCTGCTTCCGCGCGACGGCGACGTACAACGCGAGCAGGACGATCGACGTCGCATTGATCGTCATCGACGTGGAGACCGACTGCAGCGGGATTCCCGCGAAGAGCGTCTCCATGTCCGCGAGGGAGTCGATCGCCACGCCAACGCGGCCGACCTCGCCGCGCGCAAGCGCGTGGTCGGAGTCGTAGCCCATCTGTGTCGGCAGGTCGAACGCCACGCTGAGCCCGGTGACGCCCTGGGCCAGCAGATACCGGTACCGCCGGTTGGATTCGATCGCGCTTCCATACCCGGCGTACTGCCTCATCGTCCAGAGCCGGCCGCGATACATGGACGGCTGGATGCCGCGCGTGAACGGGAACACGCCCGGAAACGACAGATCGCGCGCCGGATCCCAGCTCGTCAGGTCGTCGGGCGTCAGGACGGGGCGACTCTCATCCATTGACAGTGGCTGACCACGAGTTTACAATGTCCCTGCGTTTCCCGCGCCCAAACCCTTCATATGATTAATCTTGGCGCCCGATCCCAGCCGCCTTCGCCCGAGGGCCTTCGATCGGGGAACGCCCCGGGTCTGCAGCTCCGGCGGCGGTGAGGAGGTCTCGCATGGATGACGTCGTGAACCGTCTGGCCAGGGAGCTATCCGACGCCATTGCCTCGGCGGTTGCCGAGGACGCCAGGGTCGAAGCCTGCCGCGAGCGGGCACGGGCCGCGGGATTTGAGATGAAGCTGTCGCTCGAGGCGGTGATCGGATTCGTGAACCGCACGCAGCAAGGCGCGCTGGCGCGCGCGGCCGCACCTCAGCAGAAGGCGCTCGCGCATCACCAGCGCCGCTCGTTCGAGATCAGCGCGAACGATCGCCGGTTCCTCCGGTCGCTGCGGATTGCGGCTGACGAAACACAGGAGAAAGAAGTCGAGTAAGGCCGCGGACGACGCGGAACACGCGGACTAGGTTCGTAGCGCCCAACTCTAGCTGCGCGAGCCGCGCGTCCTCAGCGTCCCGCCGCCTGCTGCGCCACGCGCGCCGCGGCGGCAGCGGCGGCCGTCGGATCTCCAAGATAGAAGTGGCGGATCGGCTTCAGCTCGTCGTCCAGCTCGTAGACGAGCGGAATGCCCGTCGGGATGTTCAGCTCGACGATCTCTTTCTCCGACACATTGTCCAAATACTTCACGAGCGCGCGAAGGCTGTTGCCGTGCGCGGCAACCAGCACGCGCTGATCCTCCTTGATCGCCGGCGCGATGGCGTCGTGCCAGTACGGCAGGAACCGCGCGACGGTATCCTTCAGCGATTCCGTCAACGGCAGCTCGCTGCGCTTCAGATCGCCATACCGCGGATCGTGCCCTGAGTGGCGCGGGTCGTCAGGGGTGAGCGCGGGTGGCGGGATGTCGTAGCTCCGGCGCCAGATCTTCACCTGCGCATCGCCGTGCTTCGCGGCGGTCTCCGCCTTGTTCAGTCCCTGCAGGGCGCCGTAGTGTCGCTCGTTCAGGCGCCAGTTCTTCTCGACCGGAATCCACATCAGGTCCATTCGATCGAGCGCAATCCACAGCGTCCGAATCGCGCGCTTGAGCACGGACGTGAACGCGAGATCGAACGCGTAGCCGCCTTCCGTCAGGAGACGCCCGGCCTCGGCGGCCTCATTGCGTCCGCGCTCGCTGAGATCGACGTCAGTCCAGCCCGTGAAACGATTTTCCTGGTTCCAGGTGCTTTCGCCGTGGCGAAGCAAAACAAGAGTGTGCATTTCTATGCTTTGGGAGTTGGGGCCTTGGAAGTTGGCACTTTGAGAGTTGGGAGTTGTTCGATTGCGGCGGCCCCCGCGTAGCGGCCGGCCGCGCCGAGCTCCTCTTCGATCCTGAGCAGCTGATTGTACTTTGCCACACGATCCGTGCGGCTCGCCGATCCGGTCTTGATCTGTCCCGCGGAGGTCCCGACAGAAAGATCCGCGATCGTGGTGTCTTCCGTTTCGCCGGATCGATGCGAGATGACGCTCGCGTATCCGGCATCGCGCGCCATCGCGACGGCGTCGAGCGTTTCGGTCACGGTGCCGATCTGATTGAGCTTGACCAGGAGCGCGTTGCCGACCTTCTCCGCGATCCCGCGCGTCAGAATCTCCGGGTTCGTCACGAACACATCGTCGCCCACGAGTTGCA
>JAICSD010000095.1 GCA_025937075.1 Vicinamibacteria bacterium
CACCTTATTGATGGTCATGGCGGCGACGTGATCCTGGAGGCCTCCATGCAATGCCGCCTGACGTGCCGGATTTTGCCCCTCGCCTGCAGCGACGACGTTGCCCATGATGCATTCGTCGACGGCCGCGGGATCGATACCCGCGCGCTGGACGGCTTCGCGTACCGCGATCGCGCCGAGCTGCGGCGCCGTGAAATCCTTCAGCGATCCGAGGAATTTTCCGGTAGCGGTGCGGGCGGCGGAGACGATGAGCGCTTCTCGGATGGGCGATGTCATGAGCAGCCGGGCCCGCCGTTGTTTGGTATTGCACGCGAGTGCGTCTGACCGCTACTCAGTCCCGTCGCCGGCCACCGTCGATCGCGCGGCGGGAAATCGTCTCGTCTCGTACTCTGCCGCACCCGCGGCGAGTAGGGACGGCGGTCCAGTACAGTCGCCGGGCGGCATGCACCGCCTCGGGTAGTCCGCACACAATGGATCACGTAGACCAGACTCGCCGCGATGAATCGCCTCGCCGATTTCCTGCTACGCGGCGAGCTCGCCGCGCTTTACGGCGGCCTTGCGCCGGGACCGAGTCGCGGTCGACCGATGCAGGCACGCGACGCCTACGCCTACTCACACACGACCCTGACGTCGCGCAGGGCCTTCTCGCCGAGCAGATGCTGGAGCCGCGCGACGATCGTCTCGCGCGCGCGTTCGACCTCACGGGCCCAGCGCGGATCGCGCGGACGCACGATCAGGACGTTCTCGCGCAACTCGACGCTCGTGACCTTCGCGAGCGCCGGACCGACCGCGACGGTCCACGCGAACGTCGTCTTCTCTTTGGACGCCGGCTGCCTCCTGATGATTCCCGCAAGCACGCTCGACGAGAAGTTCTGCAACGGCAGCATATTGGGGATAATAGCACCTTGATGATTGCCGATTGCCGATTGCAGATTGAATTGACGATTGGCGAATGGGGATTGTCGATTGGATTGACCGATTGTCGATTGATTGGGGATTGAGGATTGGCGAGTGGATTGAGGAGTGACCATCGAATCGACGATCAGCAATCTCCAGTCTAATCAGCAATCCTGAATCCCATCGGCAATCGACAGTCGCCACTCCCCAATGCAATCTGCAGTCTGCAATCGGCGATCGGCAGTGCGAGTCGTGCTCGCGTCGGCCTCGGCACGACGAGCGGAGTTGCTTGGGAACGCGGGCTTCACCTTCAGCATCGAACCTGCAGACGTCGACGAGACGCCGAAGGATGGCGAGCGTCCTGAGGATTACGTCCGCCGCATTGCTCGCGAGAAGGCGCTCACGATCAGCGCGGCGCATCCCGACGGCACGCTCGTGCTCGGCGCCGACACGACGGTCGTCGTCGACGGCGTGATTCTCGGCAAGCCGCAGGACGACGAGGACGCTGCACGGATGCTGCGATTGTTGTCCGGTGGCGTCCATGAGGTGCTGACCGGCATCGCGCTGGCATCTGCGAAGGGGTTCGAGGACGCGATCGAACGAACGCGCGTTCGCCTTGTGCCGCTCAGCGGTGAAGAGATTGCCTGGTACATCGCGACGGGGGAGCCGGTGGGAAAAGCGGGCGCCTACGCGATCCAAGGCAGAGCTGCCCGGTTCGTGGACTGGATCGAAGGCTCCTGGTCGAATGTCGTTGGCCTGCCTGTCGCGACGGTCTACCAGATGCTCAAACGGGCGGGCGCGTAGTATTCTTGGTGAGAATTCTCCGCAGGTCAGATTCTTCCGCCTGAAGGTGGAAGCCACGAATATAGAAGCCACGAACATATGAAAGCCAAGCCCGTCAAGATTGGCGCGACCGTCCTGGTGCTCGGCCTGGCGCTCGGCGGCCTCATGTATTCCACGCTCAGCGAAGGGACCGAGTACTACAAGCACGTCGACGAAGTGATGGCGAATCCTGCCGTATGGCACGGCAAGCGGCTCCAGCTGCACGGCTTCGTCGTCGATCACTCGATCCTCCGCAGACCGGACACGCTGGACTACCGCTTCCAGGTGCAGAGCAACGGGAGGGTGGTGCCGGTCCGCTATTCCGGCGTGGTGCCGGACACGTTCAAGGACGGCGCGGAGGTCGTCCTCAAAGGGGAGCTCGTCGGCGACTACTTCGACGTCGAGGCGAACGGGGTAATGGCGAAATGCCCATCGAAGTACGAAGCGAAGACCTCTCCGGCCGCATCAGGCACTTGACATGGCTACGCTCGGATCGCTCTCGCTGCTCGCGGCGTTCGTCGTCGCGAGCTATGCTGTTGCTGCATCGGTCGCCGGCGCGCGAAGACGATCGACCCGCCTGATCGAGAGCGGCGTCGGCGCCTTCTATCTGGTCGCCGCCCTGATGACCCTCGCGTCGGGGATCATCGTCCACGCCTTCGTCACCGGCAACTACGCGATCAAATACGTCCAGCACTATTCGGACTCCGCGCAGCCGCTCGCCTACAAGCTCGCGTCGTACTGGGGCGGACTCGACGGCTCGATCATGTTCTGGGTCTTCCTGCTCTCGGTCTTCGGCAGCGTTGCCGTGTCGAGGAACCGGGAGCGGCACCGTGAGCTGATTCCGTGGGTCATCGCCGTCATTTCCGTCACGGAGATGTTCTTCATCTTCCTGATGGTGATGCACAACAACCCGTTCGACACGTTCCTGACGAAGGCGCCCGTGGAAGGCCGCGGCCTGAATCCGCTGCTGCAGAACTTCTACATGGCGATCCATCCGCCGTCGCTCTATACGGGCTTCGTCGCGATGACGATCCCGTACGCGTTCGGCATGGCCGCGCTCATTACCGGTCACCTCGATGATGCGTGGCTGAGGGCTGTCCGGCGCTGGACGATGATCGGCTGGCTGTTCCTGACGTTCGGCCTCACGCTCGGCATGCTCTGGGCGTACGAGGAGCTTGGCTGGGGCGGCTTCTGGGGATGGGATCCGGTCGAAAACGCGGGCCTCTTGCCATGGTTCACGGCCACGGCATTCCTGCACTCGGTGATGGTCCAGGAGCGGCGGGGGATGCTGCGCGTCTGGAACGTCACGCTCGTCATCGTCACGTTCTTCCTCACCATCTTCGGCACGTTCATGACGCGCTCGGGCGTCGTCCAGTCCGTGCACGCGTTCGGCGAAGACCGCGAGCTGGCGTGGATGTTCACGGTCTTCATGATCGCGCTGCTCGTGTTCAGCTTCAGCTTCGTCGTGTACCGGCTGCCGCTGCTGCGATCGCGGAACGAGCTGGACTCGTGGGCGTCGCGCGAAGCCGCGTTCCTCGCGAACAACTGGATCCTGTTGTTCTCGGCGTTTCTCGTGCTGTTCGCGACGATGTTCCCGACGCTCAGCGAAGCGCTGCGGGGAGAGCGCCTGACGGTCGGGCCGCCGTTCTTCAACAAATGGATGCAGCCCGTGGGCCTGATGCTGCTCGCGCTGACCGGCATCGGGCCGCTCCTCGCGTGGCGCAAGTCGAGCGCCTCGAACATGCTCGAGCAATTCGCGTGGCCGACAGGAGCCGCGCTCGTAACGGCCGGTGGTGTCTACGCCATCGGGATTCGCTTGTGGCCGTCCGGCGTTTGCTTCGCGCTGTGCGCGTTCGTGCTCGCGACGATTGCGCAGGAATTCATCCGCGGCGCGCGCGTGCGTCGCGGCGCGACCGGAACCGACATCTTCACGGCGCTCGTCGGGCTCGTCGCGCGCTCACGCCGGCGATATGGCGGCTACATCGTCCACGTCGGCATCGTCCTGATGTTCGTCGGCTTCGCCGGGCAGGGGTTCAAGCAGGACGAGCAGATGCTGCTGAAGCCTGGGCAGCAGGCGAAAATCGGCCACTTCACGATTCGCCACGACGCCCTGACGGTCACCAGCGACGATCAGAAGCAGATGATTACGGGGCAGGTGAGCGCATTCGAGGACGGCAAGCTCGTCGCCGAGCTCGCGCCCGCGAAGTGGTTCTTCAACAAGCACGAACAGGAGCCGACGACCGAGGTCGCGATCCGCCGTGCACCCGGCGAGGACCTGTATGTCGTGCTCGCTGGCTACGACGTCGCGACGCAGACCGCCACCTATACGGTCACGATCAACCCGCTCGTGAACTGGATCTGGTTCGGGTTTGGCGTGCTGGCGTTCGGCACCGGCCTGGCGCTGCTGCCGGAGCGCGCGTTCGCGTTTGCGGCGGCGCAGGTGCCCGCGGAAGCGGTGACGACGACTTTGATGCTCCTGATGCTGCTGTTGCCGGTGACCGGCTTCGCCCAGATGGTGCAGCCGATCTCCAAGAGCGAGCTGCGGCGGCAGGTCGAAAGCGACATCATGTGCACGTGCGGCTGCCGCGCGCCGATGAACAACTGCCCGATGGGTCCGAGCTGCCACGGATTGCAGGAGCTGAACGCGAAGCTGGACACGTACATCGCGCAGGGGATGACGCGCGAACAGATCCGTGACGCGTTCGTGGCGGAGCACGGCGGCGAGGACATTCTCACGGCTCCGATCGACAAGGGCTTCAATCGGCTCGCGTGGCTCTTGCCGTATGCCGCCGCCGCTACGGGTGCGTGCATCGCCGGGTTCGCGGCGTTCCGCTGGTCTCGGCGCGATGGCACCGCCGAGAGCTCGGCTCTCGCGAGGACCGACGACCCGGTCCTCGGCGCCAGGCTGGACGATGAGCTCCGGGATCTCGACTAGGGCCGCGGAACACGCGGACGACGCGGAGAATTCCCCCCAGACCGTGATGAAGGCCGCGGAACACGCGGACGACGCGGAGAATTCCCCCGATACGCAGTTGCGCGCCCGCGGATACGCTACTAATCGCCTGCAGGTCGCGCAGCTCTTCGTCATCCTGGCGTTGATCGCCGCAACGGCGGCGGTCGTCCTGGAACGTCAGAGCGCTCCCGAGCGCCTCATCCTAATCAGCGTCACGATTGGAGCGGCTGGAGCCGTCGCCTTTGCACTGTATCGCGTCGTCGTGCCGCTGATGGCACCGGACGGCGCGATGGAGCCCGAGGTCTTGCACGATCAGCTTCGCGCCGACCTCGAGCGCGAGAAGATGCTGACGCTGCGGTCGATCAAGGAGTTGGAATTCGATCGCGCGATGGGCAAGGTCTCGCCGCAGGATTTCGACGACATGGCCGCACGCCTTCGCTCGCGTGCGATTGGATTGATGAAGCAACTCGATCGCGAGAGTTCCGCGTATGAGGCCCTGATCGAGCGCGATGTCCAGGCACGAGTGGGGAAGGGCACGCGACGGGCGGAGAAGGAGAAGCAGCCTGCCCGCCATGTCTGCACGTGCGGCGTGCAGAACGATCCGGACGCGCGCTTCTGCAAGGCATGCGGATCGAAGCTCGAGGCCGCGTGATGAACTGGCGCCCTCGATTCGTCCTCATCTGCATCGCTCTCATCGCATTCGCGAGCGCCGGCGCTGCTCAAATGCCCGACCCGCGGCAGATGTCCGGCGTCCCCCTTCCGATGGGCGACATGCCCGTGGGCACCGTGACCGTTCGCGTGGCGCGCGGCGCGGTCACGAACATCGTGTCGGGGCAGGCCGTCCGTCTGGAAGGGCAGGGCGTTTCGAAGGATGCGAAGACGGACGAGTCCGGCCGCGCGACTTTTTCCGGGTTGACGCCCGGGACACGCGTGAAGGCGTCCGCGACGGTGGATGCCGAGACGATCGCATCGCGTGAGTTCGACGTCCCGTCGGCAGGCGGCGTCCGACTGATGCTGGTCGCCGGGCTTGGCGCTGCGCCGACGACAGCCGCCGTAGCGGGTGACGTGGTGCTCGGCGATCAGAGCCGCTTCGTGATCGAGGTCGGCGACGAATCGCTGAACGTCTACAACGTGATGCAGATTACGAACGCGGCCAGCGCGCCGGTGCAGCCGCCGCGTCCCGTCGTTTTCGATTTGCCGCCAGCCGCAAAGGGTGCGGGCCTGCTGGAGGGGTCGACCCAGAATGCAACCGTTGCTGGCAATCGAGTAACGGTCCGCGGACCGTTTCCACCCGGTCCAACGATTGTCCAGTTCGCCTACTCGCTTCCGCTGGGCGACGAGACGATGTCGTTCGCGCAGAAGCTTCCCGTCGCGATGTCGCGGTTCGACGTCGTCGCGCAGAAGCTCGGATCGATGACCGTGTCGTCGCCGCAGATCGCGCAGCATCGCGAGATGACGGCGGAGGGGCAGACATACTTCGTTGGCCGCGGGTCGGCCGTTCCCGCAGGCGGCAGCGTGGCGCTGACGTTCAGCGGGCTGCCGCATCGATCGCACGCGGCGCGCAACCTGGCGCTCGCGCTGGCGGGTGCGATTCTAGCGGGCGGCGCGTGGTTCGCGAGCCGCCGCCGGACGGCCGGCTCCGATCAGCGCCGCGAACGGGTGCAGCGGAAAGAGCAACTGTTGACGCAACTGGCGTCGGTCGAAGAGCAGCATCGCGCCGGCGCGATCGGCGCCGCCGCGTACGACGCTCGCCGCCGCGAGCTGATGGTCAGCCTCGAGGAGATCTACGCTGCGCTCCACGAGGGGGCGGCTGCATGACAATGTCGCCTGCGGGGGATTCCCGCGCGTGAGCGTCGATTTCACGTCGTTGACGTTCGAGCAGGTGAGCCGCCACTTCGGACGCCGGCGTGCGCTCCATCGAGTATCGCTACAGATTACGGCCGGAGAGGCGGTCGCACTGCTCGGGCCTAACGGTTCAGGCAAATCCACGCTGCTGTCGATCGCCGCCACGCTTCTCGCGCCGTCGAGCGGGGTGGTGCGATATGGGACGCACGACGGCCACGACGGTCCGGCGCTCCGGGGACGTATCGGGCTCCTCGCGCACGATCTGTTCATCTACCCTGAGCTGTCGGCGGAAGAAAACCTGCGCTTCTTCGCGCAGGTGTACGGGCTGAGCGATGTCAGCCGCCGCGTCGCGCAGGCACTCGAGCGGGCAGACCTCGTGGCGCGCGGAGACGACGCCGTATCGGCGTTCTCGCGGGGGATGCGGCAGCGGCTGGCCCTGGAGCGCGCCCTGCTGCACGAGCCGCGCCTCGTGCTGCTCGACGAGCCGTTCACAGGCCTCGACGACGCGTCGACGCGCGCCCTGATCGGGCGCCTCGGCGCGTTGAAGCAGTCAGGCGCCATCGTCCTCATCGCCACGCACGATCTGGAGACAGTCGACGGCCTCGTCGATCGTGCCGCTGTACTGCGCGACGGACGCCTGGCCGAGGTGCCATCGGGCGCAGGGC
This sequence comes from Vicinamibacteria bacterium, assembly GCA_025937075.1. The sequence continues at coordinate 7,180 of JAICSD010000095.1, forward strand.
CGCTGCGGGAGCGCTACCGCGCCGCGCTCGGCGCGTCTAAACATGCGCCCTTCAATGCGTCCAAAGACGCGCCCTACAATCAGACACTGTGACGTTTGCCGCAACGGTCTGGCTCATCACGCGAAAGGACCTGCTGATCGAGGCGCGCAGCCGCGAGATCCTGTATACGACCGTCTTCTTCGCGGTCGCGTGCGTGCTGGTGTTCGCGTTCGGCTTCGTCCGCGAGGGGCATCCGGTGACCGATGCGGCAGCGGGCATCCTGTGGATTGCCATCGCGTTCTCCGGCACGCTGGCGCTCGGCCGCGCGTTCGAGCGCGAGCGGCAGAACGAGACGCTTCGCGCCCTGATGCTCGCGCCAGTCGATCGGCCGGCCCTTTACGTCGGCAAGCTGCTGGGCGTCCTGATTCTGCTCGCGCTGGTCGAGGTGGTTCTGGTACCGCTCGTCGCGCTGATGTTCCAGGCGCCGCTCTTTCAGCACATCTGGCTGACGGTTGGTCTCCTGAGTGCAGGAACGCTCGGCTTCGCCGCCGTCGGAACGCTCTTCGCCGCCATGCTCGTCCGCGCGCGCAGCCGCGATGTGCTCCTTCCGCTGCTGCTGTACCCTATGACGATCCCCGTGCTGATTGCCGGGGTGCGAGGGACGGCGGCGCTGCTGCAGGCGGACGTCGATGAGCCGATGGCCCGCGTGTGGCTCGCGATGCTTGCATTTTTCGACGTGGTGTTCGTCACGCTCGCGCTCTGGACCTTCGAACCGGTGATGTCCGAATGACCAATCGCACCTTCCTGGCGCTCGTGGTGATCACGGCGGCGATGTTCCTCTACGCGCCGTTCATGATCGTCGGCGCGCCCTACGAATCGACGATGGGCCTGGTGCAGAAGATCTTCTACTTCCATGCGCCGATCGGCATGGTCATGTTCATGTCGTCGTTCGTCTGCGGCATCGCCAGCGCGAGATATCTCTTCACGAAGCACGCGCCGGCCGACCGCGCGGCACTCGCCGCGGCGGAGCTCACCGTCCTGTTCGGGCTCATCGTCCTCGTCACCGGGCCCCTGTGGGCGCGTAAGGCATGGGGTGTCTGGTGGCAGTGGGAGCCGCGCCTCACCTCGTCCCTTGTCATGTGGTTGATCTTCCTGACGTACCTGCTGCTGCGCAAATACGGCGGACCTGGATCGGATCGGCTCGCGGCAGGTGTCGCGATCTTCGGGGCAGCGAACGCGCCGTTCGTGTACTGGTCGGTGAACGTCTGGCGGACGATGCACCCGAAGACGTCCGTCGTACCAACGCTGCCGCCGGAGATGTGGCAGCCGTTCTGGTTCTGCTTCGCGGCGTTCGTGGTGCTCTATGTCCTGCTGCTCACGATGCGTATGAACCTGGAGCACCGGCGCGCGGAGCTGGAGGCCTTGTACCTCGAGACTCAGGGATGAAACGGAGCAACCGATGAAGCGGAAAGCAATCTGGCTCGCGCTGCTGATGTGTGCGCTGCTCGCGCGGCCCGCGGCGGCGCAACCGGCAGGGCCGCCGCTGCCGCGGGCGCAGCCGCCGACGAGCACCGGAGCCGCCCAGGAGGGGTTCGTCCCCGTCGATCAGCTGCCGAAGCCGCAGGACACGATTCCCGCGCCGCGGCTCGTCGCAGCGGCGTACGGCTTCGTTTGGATCGCGATGCTCGTGTACGTGTGGTCCGTCCGGAAGAGGCTCACAACGGTCGAGCGCGAGCTGCAGGCCATCACGCGGCGGGTGGATTCGGGAGGCCGTTCGTCGTGAACTTCGGCAACATGACGGCGGCGCACTTCATCTTCATACCTGCCGTCCTGCTCGTCGGGATCGTGATTGGGTGGATTCTCGGCGGGCGCGCGGCGCAGGATGCGTTCGCCGCTGAGATGAAGAAGAGGGAAGCCCGGTCCAAGCAAGGCGGAGATCACGGCCGTCGGCCGTAATCTCTATCTTCCCAGAGCTAGTCTGTTCGCCAGGCTCGCCGGCAGACCCGCCGCCAGGATCCGCCGCTGCGCCTTGTCGACCGCATAGGGAACCCGGACGAGCGTCAGCTCGCGCGATTCTTCATCGAACAGCGCAAATGCCGCGCGCGCATCGCCATCGCGCGGCTGGCCTACCGAGCCCGCGTTGATCAAGTAGCGCGTCCCTTCCTCGATCGATACCGGCGTGTCCGTCTGTCCACTCGGCGCGGCTCCCTCGTACGTGTGATCCTTGACCCAGAACATCACCGGCAGGTGCGTGTGGCCGAAGAGACAGAGCGGACGCGTCGCGCTCTCGAGGCCGCGAACCGCGTCGCCGCCGTCGAAGATGTAGTAGTCCTCGTCGAATGGCGAGCCGTGGCAGATCTCGACGATGTCGTCGATCGTGCGCGGTCCGCTCGGCAGCTCGCGCAGATAGGTCTTGTTGGCCGGAGTGAGGCGCTCGCCGGTCCATACCGCGGCCAGGCGCGCCACCTGGTTGAAGCCGCTCCCGTCGTCGAGCCCGCATGCCGCCTTGTCGTGATTGCCTCGAATCACCGCAAGGGGAGAGAGCTCGAGGATCGTCTCGATGACGAGGTTCGGCTCCGCGCCGTATCCGACGAGATCGCCGAGCACGAGCAGCCGATCCCAGGCGCCGTCGGCGCGCCTGAGCACCGCTTCGAGCGCGTCGATATTGGCGTGGATGTCCGAGATGATCAGATACCGCACGGGTCATCCGATCGCGAGGTGTTCGAGAACGTGCTCCGCGATCTCCTCCGGCGGTGCGATGCCCGCGTCGATCCGGACGTGGGCCTGCGCGTAGGCGGCCTGGCGGATCGCGTACAGGCGCTCCATCTGCGTGCGATCCGCCGCGAGCGGCCGCCGCCCGTCGGCCGGCACGCGTCCGAGCACCGTCTGAAGCGGGACGTCCAGCCAGACGGAGAGGCCGTCCATGTTGATCGCGTGCCGCGTCTCCGGATCCATGAAAGTTCCGCCGCCGGTCGCGACGACCGCGTGGCGGATGGGAAGCAGCAGCCGGAGGATTTCGCGCTCCGCGCTGCGGAAGTAAGGCTCCCCGTGCCGCGTGAAGATGTCCGCAACCGTCATGCGTTCGCGCGCCTCGATCAGCTCGTCGACGTCCTCGGCGCGCCAGCCGAGCCGCTCGCCCAGCACACGAGCCACCGTCGTCTTTCCCGCTGCCATGAAGCCGACGAGATAGATTTTATCGGTCGTCACCGGCGTCGGACAGTCGACGCAGAACGTCGAAGAACCCGGGATAGGACACCGACACGGCGTCGGCGCCGGTGATGGACACAGGCGCGCGCGCGGCGGTTCCAGCGATCGCGAACGCCATCGCGAGCCGGTGATCGCCCGCCGCGTCCGCCTCGCCGCCCACCGGTGGTCCGCCGTGAATCGTGAAGCCGTCGTCGTACTCGTCGACGCGGATACCGAGCGCACGGAATCCGCGGGCGAGCATCGCGATGCGGTCGCTTTCCTTCACGCGCAGCTCGCCGGCGCCGCGCACGGTCAGCCGTCCGTCGGGGGACATCGCGGCCAGCGCGGCAAGCGCCGGAATCTCGTCGATGACGGCGGGTACGTCGCCTGGCTCGATTGAAAACGGGCGGACCGAGCCGTCGCCGACGTGAATCGCCCCTATCGGCTCGCCGGCATCCTCCTGTTGGACGTCCACGCGGATGTTCGCCCCCGCGCGCTGCAGGACCTCTATTACCGAGGCGCGCGACGGATTGAGCCCGACGTCCTCGATCACCAGCGACGATCCAGGCCGACCGGCAGCGAGCACCATCCAGAAGACCGCGGACGAGAGGTCACCCGGGACCTGAAGATCCCGCGCCCGCAGCCGTTGGCCGCCTTCGATCGCGACCGTCAGGCCCTCGCGAACAACCGACGCGCCGAACGCCTCGAGCGCCCGCTCCGTATGATCTCTCGTCGGGGCAGGTTCAGCCACCTTCGTGCGCCCGCGCGCCTGCAGGCCCGCGAGCAGGATCGCGCTCTTCACCTGAGCGCTCGGCACCGGCGGGGCGTACGTCATGCCCTCGAGATCGGCGCCGTGGATTGTGAGCGGCGGGCGTCCGCCGTCGGAGTCAATCGATGCGCCCATTTGCGTCAGCGGCTCGATGACGCGGCGCATGGGCCGCCGGGAGAGCGATTGATCGCCGCCGATTACTGTTTCGACGGGGTGCGCGGCTGCAATGCCGGCGAGCAGCCGCATCGACGTTCCGGAGTTCGCCGCATCGAGCGCCCTCGCGGGCGGATGTAGGCCGCGAACGCCGCGGCCGCGAATCTGCAGCGTCAGGCCGCTGGGCGCGGCGGATCGTGCGATATCGACGCCGCAGGCCTCGAGACAGGCAAGCGTCGCCGCGCAGTCCGCGCCCGTCGAATAGCCCTCGATACGGGAGGTGCCGTCCGCCAGCGCGGCGAACATCGCGTACCGGTGTGAAATCGACTTGTCGCCGGGCACCCGCACACGGCCCCGCACACGCGCGGCGGGCGAAA
>JAICSD010000412.1 GCA_025937075.1 Vicinamibacteria bacterium
CGGCATGACGGGCTTGATGAGCAGCACGTCCGCGTCTTGGGGCAATTCGAGCAATTCATCCGCGGCTCGCGTGCTGAGCAGCAGCACTGGAATGTCCTGCGCACCCTGTTCGGTCTTCAGGCTGTGCACGAAATGAAGTGCGCGTGCGGAGCCGCCCGTGGCCGCGCTGATATCGGTGAGGATCAGGTTCGGACGCAGCTCGTTGACGGACGAGAAGGCGGTGCTCGTATCGGCGGCCGGCGCGACCTAGAACCCGGAGCTCTCGAGGAGCGCTGTATACATGTCGCGCGAATCCGGATCGTCGCCGACCAGGAGCACGATCGGAGGTATCGGATCCACTTGCTCGGGTTGTGCGTACCTGTTCATGGGTTCCCTTCCGCGCGAAGGTGATCATTCACTCACCCATGGACCTGGTCAAGGTCGGGTACAGCGTCAAGTAGCGCCACGCCGGCCTATAATCGGCCGCCATATGCATCAGATGAAGCCTGCCACGATGTCCTTGCTCACCCTGCTCGTCCTCACCCCGGGATTGCTCGGGAGACAGCCTGTTCCGCAGTCGCCTTCGAACGAGTTCGCCCTGGAGCAGGTGATGAGTTACCCATTCCCCGATGAGCTGATCGCTTCGCAAAGCGGCCGCCGGATCGCGTGGACGTTCAACGAGCGCGGCGTGCGGAACATCTACGCCGCGGATGCGCCGGAGTTCACGGTCCGAAAGCTCACGGGCTACGAATCGGATGACGGCCAGGAGCTGACGGGCCTGCGGTTCTCGGAAGACGGCGACACGATCGTCTACGTCCGCGGCGGTGACCACGGATCGAACTGGCCGGCAGAGGGAAACCTGATGCCCGATCCGATCAGCCTGCCGGTCCAGCCGAAGATGCAGGTGTGGACGGTGGCCACGCGCGGCGGAAGCGCGCCCAAGCTGATCGCTGAAGGCGACGAACCGGCCATTACGTCCAAGACCGGCCGGATCGCGTTCGTGCGCGACAAGAAGATCTGGCTCGCGCCGATCGACGGCGGAGGTACGCCGGAAGCCATCTTCGCTCGCGGCAGCAGCGGCTCGCCCGTGTGGTCGCCCGACGGCGAGACGCTCGCGTTCGTCTCCGACCGGGAAGATCACAGCTTCATCGCGCTCTTCAGCGGCATGGACAAGCCGCTGCGTTATCTCGCGCCGTCGACGTCGCGCGACTCGGATCCCGTCTGGTCGCCGGACGGGTCCCGGATCGCATTCGTCAGACAGCCCGGGCGGGGTGGCGTGCCGATCTCGCCGCTGGACACGCGGCCGCAGCCCTGGGCGCTGTGGGTCGCGGATGCCACGAACGGTACAGCGCGCGCGGTGTGGAGGAGCGGCACGAGGCTCACCGATGGGCTTCCGAACATCGCCGGCAACATGTCGCCCGCGTGGGTGGCCGGCGATCGGCTCGCGTTCATGGGCTACCAGGACAGCTGGCCGCATCTGTACTCGGTGCCGGCCTCAGGAGGCACCGCGACGCTGCTCACGCCGGGGAGCTTCATGGTGGAGCACGCATCCGTCAGTCCCGATCGCAAGTTCATCGTCTACAGCGCCAATACCGGATCCGATCCGCTCGACATCGATCGCCGCCACATCTTCCGCGTGCCGGTCGATGCCGCGTCGCCGGCTGCGCTCACGACCGGTGCGAGCCTCGAGTGGGCTCCCGCAGTCACGTCCGACGGCCGCTTCGTCGTTTTTCTGCAGTCGACCGCGCAGCAGCCGCCGCTTCCGGCCGTTCTGCCGGTCGAGGGCGGAGCCGCGCGCAGGCTCGCCGCGGATCACGTACCCTCCGGCTTTCCGTCCGCGCAGCTCGTCACGCCGCAGCAGGTGATCTTCAAATCGAGCGACGGTGTCGAAGTACACGCGCAACTGTTCAAGGCGGGTGCGGGCCCGGCGAAGCGGCCGGCGCTCGTCTACGTCCACGGCGGCCCGCCGCGCCAGATGCTGCTTGGCTGGCATTACATGGGCTACTACGCGAACGACTATGCGGTGAATCAGTACCTGGCCAGCCGCGGGTTCATCGTCCTGTCGGTGAACTATCGCCTTGGCATCGGATACGGCTTCGCGTTCCATCGCCCCGACAAGGCGGGCCCGCGCGGCGCATCCGAGTACCTCGACGTGATTGCCGGCGGCCGCTATCTTCAGGGACGCGACGATGTGGATACGGGACGGATTGGAATCTGGGGCGGGTCGTACGGCGGATACCTCACGGCGCTCGCGCTCGGGCGCAACTCCGACGTGTTTGCGACCGGCGTCGACATCCACGGCGTCCACGACTGGACGCGTCAGTCGCGCGCCACGCTCAATTTGATGCCCGCGTACGAGCGCGACGGCGTCACCGAGGACGACCTTCGCACCGCCGCGCGCGTGACGTACGAGTCGTCGCCCATCTCCGCGGTCTCGACGTGGAAGTCGCCGGTGCTCCTCATCCATGGCGACGACGACCGGAACGTCGACTTTCATCAGACGGTCGATCTGCGCCAGCGCCTCGACGCGCGCGGCGTGAGGGTGGAGGAGATCGTGATTCCCGACGACATCCACGATTTTCTGTTGTGGCGCAGCTGGCGCACGGTCGCGGGCGCGGTCAGCGGGTACTTCGAGCGCATGCTGATGAAGCCTGCGGCGTCGACGCCGTAGATCGCGCAACCAAGTTGCGCGGACACCGGAATGCTGATCGACGACATCCGTCACGCTCTCCGCCGCTTGCGATCGCGGCCGACGCTTGCCGCCGCCGCGGTTGCAATGGTCGCGCTTGGCATCGGGATCACCGTCGCGATGTTCACCATCCTCGATGCCCTAATCCTCAGGCCGGTCCCCTTCAACGATCCCGACCAGCTTGCGAATGTCCGCATGCGGGACCTGCACGGCGGGCCGGGAGGCATCGCGCCTGCCGTGCTCAGGGCGTGGCGCGACGCAGGCGTGTTCGCCCCGCCAACAAGGAACGCTGGGCCGCAGCCGCGCCGCTCGCCGGCATGCTGCTCGACGAGTACTCCAGCCGCGCGATCCCCCTCCTGTCAGGCGGAGTCTTCCTCGTCTTCCTCGTGCTCTGTGCGAACGTCGGCAGCCTTCTGCTCGCCGGGGTCAACGTGCGCCGGTATGAAATCAGCGTGTGTTCCGCGCTCGGAGCATCCCGTCTGCGGTTGATGCGGGAAGTGCTCGCGGAGAGCGCCGCGATCGCGGTCGCAGGTACGGTCGCGGGAGTTGTTGTCGGTGCGGCTTTCGTCTCGCTGGCTCGCGCGTATCTTCCCGACGCGTTCCTCATGCGGACGTTGCATCCGCTCAGCCTCGATCCGCGTGCGTTGGCCGTCGCCGTGACGCTGGCCGCGATTGCCGTGCTCGTGACGGGGCTGATGCCGGGCTTCACGGGCACGCGCGTCGACGTCGGTGCGCTCTTGCGCACCAGCAATGCCGCAACGACGAGCGGCCCCAGCTCGCTCCGCTTCGGGCGGGCTCTCCTGATCTCCGAAATCGCGCTTGCGTGCACCCTCCTGGTCGGAGCGACGGTCCTCGTCCGCTCGTTCGTCAATCTCACGCGTACGGAACGCGGCGTCGATGTGAATCGTGTGACGACCGCATGGATGTCGTTGCCCGCCGCGGCGTTTCCCGATCGCGCCACCCGCACCGCCGCGGTTCGGTCAATCGAAGAGCAGGTTCAGCGGGTGCCGGGGGTCGACGCCGTCGCCTGGTCGTACGGCGTGCCGCCATCACGCGGCGCGATATCGTTCGGGGAGTGGACCTCGGACGGCGTACGCATCGATGCCGCAGTCGACAGATACTCGGTCGGCCGAACGTTCTTCGCGATTTACGGCATACCGCTGCTGCGCGGGCGATTGCTCGATCCGAGTGACGGTCCCGGGAGCGTCATCGTGGGTGAACGGCTCGCCAGGATGCTGTGGCCTGACGCCGATCCGATCGGCCGCGCGTTCGGATTCGGGCGCGAACGGTTTCGCGTGATCGGCGTCGCACGGGAGATTCGTTTCCCGTCCATCGACGCCCACGTCGATCGGCCGGAGTTCTACGAGCGGTTTGCCGGCGTGGGCGCCAACGCGATGATGAGCGTGCGGTGCGCGTCC